>NZ_CP070947.1:600000-784456 GCF_017084445.1 Mycoplasma sp. Mirounga ES2805-ORL
TGTATTGTTAATTTCAACGCTCTTGCCATTCATAGCTTTTCAAACAGAATCGGGCAATGAAGCATCCCCGTTTACTCTGTTGTCTGTAATGCACATTACAGCAGCAACATTTTTCTTAGGTTTTAATTGAGCAATTGATGCCATTGTTGATGCAACTATTGCTGAACCAGACATATCGTATTTCATACCCAACATATGTCTTGGACCTTTAAGTGAGTATCCACCAGAGTCAAATGTAATACCTTTACCAATCATTACTGTTTTTTCTTTTGAAGATGGATCACCGTTGTATTGAATAACAACTACACGAGGTTCATAAACACTTCCTCTATTAACTGATAGTAAAAGGCCCATTTTTAAGTCTTCTATTTGTTTTTTGTTTAAAACAGTTACTTTTAAGTTTTTATATTTTTTGAAGTCTTTTTCAATAGTTGAAGCTAGAACTTCTGAATTTAAAATGTTTGGTGGTGTAATTTGTAGATTACGTGCATAATTTACATTTTTAGCTAAAATAAGTGATTTTTCAAAACTTTCTTTAACGGTATTTGAAACTTCACTTAGATATGCATTTAGTACAAATTCTTCATTTTCATTGTTTTTAGCTTTTTCATTATATAGATCTGCTTTTGCAAAGTAGTATCCTCTTACTAAAGCTTCTAGAACCCCTCTCGCACATATTGTTTCTGTTGTAAATGATTCAACATCCACTAAATAGTTACGACCTTGTTCAACAGGCAATTTTTTGAAAAATTCAAGTAAAGAAGCATATTCGAATTTATCTTTTTCTCCTAAATATACGTATGCTTCATTGTCATTTAAGTATTCTGTAATCACATTAGTTTTTTCAATTAAATGATCTTTTTTAGCATCACCTTTTCAAAACGCTTTTAGTAAAACATCACTATTTTTTTTATTTAATATTTTTTCAAATAACATATTTTTCCTCCTAATAATAATTTAATATTATTATTTTAGCACTAATAAAATTTATAACTTAATTAAATCAAATAACAATATTTAAATAATAAAAAAATGTTCACATAACATTTATGAACATTTAATTATCATGGCATTTTTTAGAATATGGAATTATATGGAAATGTGTATGAAAAACTGTTTGGTCAGCTTCAGAACCTGTGTTAACTAATAGCTTAAAAGCGGGTATGCCTTTATCTATAACTCTTTCTTTAGCTAATTTTTTTGCTATTGCCACACAGTGATTAATAGTATATTGATCCATCTCTAAAACGTTCTTTGATTCTTTTTTAGGCACAACAAGGAAGTGGCCGGGTTGAATTGGGAACTTATCTAGAAATGAAATACAAATATCATCTTCATAGATAATTTCAGCCGGCAATTCTCTATTGATAATTTTAGTAAAAATACTTGCCATAATTATTTTTTATCCTTATCTTTAGTTTCGACAAAAGGTAAATCTTTTACAACTGATAGTAATTCTTTATTATCAATATCTACCCGAATCTTGTAACCTAGTTTTACATATGCATGCATAGCTGTTTTAAATAATGATGAATCTTTTTGATAGAAAATATAGCAAAGTTTTTTTAAACTATCTTTGTAAGGCGTATTTTCGAAAGATAGAACAAATTTTTTTACAGTTTCTTTTTTATTTTCATCAGCACTTGGCAAATCTTTTTCTTGTAATGAACTAATAGGAACTATTTGGTTAACATAAGCAACAACGGGTGTTCCACCTTCTTTTTTATAGGGAACATAATTGTTTGTCTTAACATATTCTAGAGTTCTTAGTTGCTTTTCATCAGGAACTAAAAATCCTGTTAATTTATTTCCATCTTTAATTTTTAATAAATCATCATCACTTCATTTTAGAATTTTGTTTAGATCATATTCAGAAGGGTTCTTCTTAAAGCCTTGATATCCTAGTAGCTGAGTGTCTTGAGCATTTTGTGTTATTTTTTCTGGTGAATTATTTTCAAGTTTTTTATTTTTTGACGAGTCTTCAATAAAATCATTAAATTCTTTAATTCCAGAAATTACGCTATAACCTTTGATAAAGAATGGATCTTCAGTTTCGTCTGTAGCAGCAGAAGTTCTTTGTCATAATTGAGTATATTGATTTTTTACTGCATATTGGAGTAAGTGATAGTTTTGTATATCGTATTTAAGATTTTCATTGTATTTGAAGTTCTCATTCATTTTTGCAATAGTATCTTTATCACTAATCATTAAATATTTCATAACCAAGATCATTTTTTCAATGTTTCTACGTATTTGAGTTCCATCTACTTTTCATAAAATATGAAAAATTTCTTCACTAGGTATTTTATTAGGTTCTAATTCTCCAAGATTACTTTTAGTTGCTTTAATTCACTCTTTTGATATTTCTTTATCAAAAAGTGAGTTTTTTTGTCATTCAAGAGCCTTGCTTGAAAAATAGAATCTGTTTTCAGCAATTTTATCGCTTGCATAAAGTTTAAAAGCTTCATATGCTGCATTTTTAAATTCTGTATTTGATCAACATTTTTCTAAATATTCTTTTCTAATATCTTCAAATTTTGTTTTGTCTTTAGCTAATTTAAATTCTGATGAGATAGTCAAAAGTCTTCATTTGTCTTCTAATTTATCAGCATATGTTTTAAATTCATTGTCTTGTTCTATTTTTTCAGTTGAATCATATGTTTTATTTCCGCAAGAAATTGCGGTTGCTACAGTTCCAAAGGAAGATATAGTTCCCAAACTTAACATTAATTTTTTAAATTTCATAATTTCCTCCTACCCTTTTAATAACCTTAATCATTTATCAACTGAACTATAGAATAATTTAGACACGGGCTCATTATTTCTTTTAGTTGAGACATATTCGCCATCTATGTATTTAAAATCATCTATAACGTTTGCTTTAAATGTTGATTCTGCAAATTTCTCAATTTTTTTGGTTAATGAAGTTTTTGCTTCAAGTTTTGTTCAAGTCATTTTCTTATTATTTCAATCAATAAGTTTAGCAATATCTTCGTCCGTATACTTGGTTTGTTTTGATGTATCTTTATTTGAATAAATATTAGTTTGTGATTTTAAGTATTTTTTAAAATCATCATCGTTTAGCATTTTATCCAAAACATATTCTTGAGAACTTAAAGATTTGTTAATTAAGTTGAGTATGCCAAATCTAATTTTTTCTAAGTTTTCTTCTTGATCCACAAAATCTTCATGTTCTTTTGCAAAATCATTTTTAATCATTTTCATAATTACTTCTAATTCTGTTAGAGGTTTTGATGGATCTATTGCTCATTGATTTTGAAAATCTTGAATGTTTTTATATTTAACAAGTTTTATTCCTTCTTTAGTTAAAAGAATGTATGTGTTTTCATCTTTTAATTTATAAACTGAACTAACAAAGTTTTCGCCATCTTTTTCACCTTTATGTTCAAAAAGTTTTGCTAATCTATTTGAAATAATTTCATTTAGTTTTTCAGCATATAAACCTTGTTTATTTTCATTATTTTTATTTTTAAAGAATTTTAAAATTTCTTCATTATATTTTGAAGCGACAGCTTGTTTTTCAATTTGAGTTGAAGCTGAGGCAAAGTTATGGTCTAGTTTAGCATTTAATTTACTAATATCTTCAGTGGATGCACCAGAATTTTTGAATTGTTCTTTAATTTCTTTAACGATATCTTCTTGAATTTCTTTAAATGCATTAAATAAATCTATTTCTTTAGGAGCTTTATCATCTATAAAACCTTTTTCGTGTGTACCTAGAATATTATCCCCATACCCGATTAAAGGAAGCATTGTTGTGACATCATCATCACTACCATTTAGTAGACTTAAATAAGTAGAAATGCCTTTTGTTCCTCAATTATTTTTAACTTCTGAAGGGTCTAGAGAAAGTTTCGACAATACAGTTGTTCAATATAATGCTTTTTTTCTTTCTTCAAGATTGCTTGAATTTGATCATTCAACAAACTTATCAAAGTCTTGAAAACCTTCTTTAACCATTTCATAAGAAAATTTTGCATTTGAAGAAGCATCTTTAAATGGCCAAATGTAGATAAGTTTTTTTAGCATTTCTTCATTAATGGTTCATTTATTATTTTTTTGTGCTTTAACAACACCCGGAAGTGTAAATTGGCTTGTAATAATAGGGTCATTATTTTTTAAATATTCTTCAATAAATTTTGAAGCGGATTTATATTTATCATCAAAGGTCTTAATTGTTTTACCAGATTGCTTAATTGTTTTCATGATAAAACTGTCTGTCATAAAGGACATTGTTTCACCATCACTAGTTTCAAAGTAGTTTTTATTTTTTTCAAATCAAGGATATACTAGATCACCTTTGTTGAATAAAACAACATTTGTTGGGTTTCCCTTACTATCTATTTCGTAAATTGTATGTTGTGCTTTTCTTTTATAAATATTTTTAAGTGAATAATTTACCAGTCTAAAACTTCTTAGAGCGTCAGTTTTTATTGATTTTTCAACTTGATAAGCAATTGCCTCTTTTTCATTTTTTGCACCGCCAAAATTAGTTGATAAATAACTCTTAAACTTTTCTTCTCAATGATCATATCCATCTTGCAACTTAAGGTTACGTTTTTGATCGTCAATTTGTTTTTTATATTTTTCTTGCAATTCTTCAATAGATTTTAGAGCTATATTTTCTCGTTTTTCATCTTCGTCACCTTTCCTTGAGGCGTTGTAGAATCTTTGATATTCAAAACTACCTTTTGATTCAAGATCATAAAGATATGAGGTTGCAAGTTTAAATACTAATTCTAAATGTTTGTCAGGGTTTTTAGACATTTCATCTCATGATTTATTTTTGTCCTTAAAATCGTTTATAAGAATTGGTAGATCCTTACCATCTAATGTTTTAAATGTACCAACAGAAACTGTACCATCTAAAGCTGGTATTTCTTTTTTGTTTAATGAAGTCACAACTAAAGGAACTGTAATTCCTGTTGCAATTGCAGCTGTTAGTAAACCACCAAAAACAGCAATTTTTCAGCTCTTTTTTTTAGGTGCCTTAGTTTGATTTTCTTGGGCAGCATTCTTTTTAACTAAACGCTCAAAAAAACTTTCTTTTTTCTTTTTTGCCATAATTTCTCCTTCAAAATACATATATACCGAGATTTAAGTTATTATACTAAATATAGTATTAGTAATATGTAGCAATAATTTTTATATTATAAATTAATTTGAATAATTTGTTTCTATTATAATTCTCTATTATGGAACAAAACTTAATTATGTGTTGAAAAGAGTTAAAAAGTATATTGGATAAAAATAAAATAAAATATTCTCTTTCTCCTTCGACTACTAGATTAATAATTAACAAAAGAGAACTCACATTGGGTAATTTTTCAATATCTATATTTTGAAAAGATTTTGATTACTTACACTCAAAATACGAGGATAAGTTTGTAAATGATAGTGAAAAAATAGATTATTTCCGTCCTTATTTTAATTTTGAAGGTCAACGAATATATTTTGAATTAATAATTGGAACATCAATTGAAAAATTGAACAAGATGAATAAACCTAAAAATTTAAAATCAATTACATATTGAGGAAACAATAAGAAGAGTCTCTTATTAAAAGTTTTTCATCCAAAAAAAAGAATAACCTCAAGATTACTTATCAATATTCTAAATGAAGATAGATACACAAGATTTATTGTGTTGAGTGACTCTATTGATAGATTTTATATATTTAGAAATTCTAATTGATATAACAGTGAAAAAATTGAAGTTGAAAATGAAACATTTAACGTATTAGGCTTTTTTATAGATAAAAATAAACAAGATAAAAATAATTAGAACTAGGTTTTTTTGTTTTTGAATTTTGATTTTTTATCAAAATTAATAATTGTTAGTATAACTCCTATTATTAGAATAAAAGAAATTAAATATTCGTATCAAGGTCTTATTTCATATTCTCTAAAGCAAGGGATTAATATAATCAATTCTATTAATATTGCTCATGCAGCATAAGCCGTATCCATAGCTGTTGCAACTGAAATTGAGAGTTTATGTAAAGCACGATAGTACAAAGTTAAACTAATAGTGCCAAAAAACGAAGCGCCAATAATTCATAAAACATTAATATTTTGTAACATTTTTCCAGTTAAATTAAATGCTTTTATAGAAGGGATTATAAATATTAAAAATGTTAGTGACGAAACCATATTTCTTATCATAATAGACGGAACCTCTTGCATGCCTTTTTTTAATGATATTGTTGATAAAAATGCTTCAAGACCTCAAGAGATGAAACAAATAACAGCAAAAATATATCCCAAAATATCACCCGGATTATTAAATCAAGTAGATATTCCAAGTGAGGCTCCAGATAAAATAGCAATAGAAAAACCAGTATAAACATTTCATGAATTTTTTTGTTTTAAGAAAAAATATCCTAACATGACGCTTAATAAAGGATATAGTGACGATATAACATTAGCCTTACCTAATCCAATGCGCTGTATTGATAGATAATACATTGTAGTGCCTAGAGGAGCGCCTATGATACTTGAAATAATAAGAACAAAAATATATTTATTTTTAAAACTTATTAATAGTTCCTTGTATTGTTTTCTAACACCTAATATATAAAATGCACTCCAAATAAATGAAAAGAAATCATGTAAAAAAGTTAAAACTATAGATTCTTTTAGTGAAATTAGATAGTTTATTGAAAAAGAAAAAATAAGATAAATAACAATAAAAGTACTATCAACAGCGAAAAAAACTCCGCCTAATATTCCGCTAATATTTTCTTTAATTTTACTTTCTTTTTCTAGCATATTTTGAACCAATTTTTATTAGTTAATAATTTGATTGAAAAATTATAATTTTTTTAAAAAAAAGTAAAGAAAAAACACAAATATTTATTGTGTTTTAAATTTATTGAATTATTTATTAGTTTCTTTTTTGCTTGAGTTTGGTTTGATTTCCTTAAGTCTTGCTGATTTACCACTTCTTTGTTCCATGTAGTAAAGTTTTGCACGACGAACTTTATTTGATCTAACAACTTGAATTTGAGCTATTAGAGGTGAGTGTAATGGGAAAGTTCTATTTACACCAACACCGAATGAAGTTTTTCTAACTGTAAATGTTTCGCGTGTTCCTGATTCTCTTTTACTAATAACTAAACCTTCAAAAATTTGGATACGTTCTTTTTCTCCTTCACGAATACGAACATATACTTTAACATTATCACCAATTTTAAAATTTGGGTGATCCTTACGTAACTGATTTGATTCAACAGCCTCTAATAATTTATTTCTCATTTTCTATCCTTTCAATAATATCGGGTCTATTTTTCATTGTTTTTTTATATTTTGACTCTTTTTTTCATTTTTCTATTTCCGCATGATTACCATTTAGTAGTACTTCCGGAACCTTCATACCTTTATATTCTCTTGGTCTTGTGTATTGTGGATAATCTAATAGTCCATCACCCTGAAAACTGTCATTTTTATAGCTTTCTTCTTTAATGACTCCAGGTATCAATCTAATGATTGAATCCGCCATAACCATAGAAGGTAATTCACCACCAGTTAAGACATAATCGCCGATGGATATTTCTTCATCAACTAATTCGACAACACGTTCATCAAATCCTTCATATCGACCTGATATAAATGTTAGTTGCTCTTTTGTTGCCAATTCATGAGCTATTGCTTGTGAGAACACTTTTCCTTGAGGTGAAACCAATACTTTATAACCACCACGATTTTTTAATGAGTTTAATGCAAGGTCTATAGGTTCTACCTGTAAAAGCATTCCTACACCTCCACCAAATATTTCATCATCTACTTTGTGGTGTTTGTCTCTGCTAAATTTTCTAAAGTCAACAACATTAATATCAATAATATTTTTTTCTATTGCTTTAGCAATAATTGATTCTTCGATTAAAGGTTTAAAGTAGTTTGGAAAAAGAGTTAGAAAATTAATTTTCATTATTTAGTTGTTTTTTTAGCTGTTGTAGCTTTTTTAGCTGAGGCAGGTTTTTTAGCAGCTGCGGTTTTCTTAACTGATGTTGTAGCTTTTTTAGTAGGTTTTTCTTTTGCTTCTTTTTTAGAAGCTAATGTTCCTTTTTGAAATTTTTCATTTAGTTTTTTAGTTTTGAATAAGTTTTTAACTGTTTGTGAAACTTGTGCACCTTGATTAATTCATTTTTGTGTAGCTTCTTCATTTAAAACAAATTCTTTTGTATGTGGGTTGTAGTGACCTAGTGATTCTATGAATTTACCATCTCTTGGTGAATGTGAATCAGTGGCTACTATTTGGTAGAAAGCATTGAATTTACTTCCAGCTCTCTTGAATCTAATTTTTACCATATTTTAAATTCGCTCCTTATATTTTTAAATTTTATTTGTGTTCTTTATCTGTCAAGTAAAAGTGCTTGACATTAAAGTATTAAAAGTATATTAAAAAAACAGTATTTATAAAGAAAAAATAATTTTGTTTTATTTAATTAGAATTTTTAATCTATAAATATAGTACCGTTGTTTAAATAACATTCTTTTTTTCAAAATCTGTTATTTTTTTAATTGTTATATCTACAACTCTACTTTTCAAACTTTTATATAATTTTTGATCACCTATTATGTAAAATTGTTCCTTTGCACGAGTAACTGCAACGTTAAACAAATTTGGTTTTCCAGAATTAACGGCTCAATTTGCTGCGCCCCTAGACTCTCAACTTGCCCCTAAAACTAAAAATACAATTTTTGCTTCTTTACCCTGAAAAGTGTGTACCGTTCCTATTTTTTTATTTTCTAAAATATTTTTAAGTGATAATTTTAATTTTCTCTCCACGTTTTTGAAAGGTGTGATGACAAAAATATTATTTAATTCATCTTTAAATTGTGGACTTTTTAAGATTGATATTAGTTTATCGGATTGTGCTTTTACAAATTTGTCTTGATCGATGCTAGAAGGCACATCTATTCATTTTATAAATCCATAATCATCTTTTTTATCTGCAGGTAGAACCATTTTGTTGTGGTATGAAATTGCATTTGAAATATCAAACATAGGTCTTTTACATCTTCTATGTACTCATAAAGGTATTCCAATTCAATTTTCATCGTCGATAAAAAATCCATACTTTCCTGTTGCATCCATAAGGGTTTGCACTGAAGAATCATGTGATAAATACTTTTCATTTATTTTGAATTTATTTCTAATCATCGAGATAAGACTTTCACTCAAGGTCATAACGGGTGGGATTTGGAAAGGATCACCAAGAGCCATTATCTTTTTATTTCTATAAATTAAACCTGCGCCTGCATATGGTAAAGCTTGACCCGCTTCATCAATAAAAAGATAACCCATTGAATTTTCGCCTAAATTTTTAAAAAATGAATGTGCGCTAGCAAACGTGGTACTAATAACTGGAATAACAAAATTAATTCATCTTCAAGCATTTTCAATTTCACCTTTGTTATCTTGATACTTATTTTGATTTTGTCATATATTTAAAGCTTTTTTTATGTATTTTTTATTTTTTTCAATAAATTGTCTTCTTATTGCTAGAGATAATGCAAAAAGAGAGCTCTGCTTTTTCCTAAAAACATCGTCAAAAAAAGGTTTAGATTCATGAAACTTGTTATAGTTGTTATTAAATCGTAATAAAAGGTTACAAAACCGCTTCTTCTCAATACGTTTTATCCTTTTGCCTAAACATTTTTTAGTTATTCAGTTCGCATCATTTATTTTTGTTTCATGTTTATTTAGTGTCTTTGATTTTTTAAAATATTTTTTAGCCTTCTTTTTAAGTTTTTCTATTTCATTGTATTTTTTATTAAACTGCTCAGATATATTCTTATCCTTTCACTTTGGTTCGCTATCTAATATTTGAGATATAGCGTTGTTAATATTTTCTCTATTAGATTTTTTGCCACCTTCAAGTGAAAAAATACCCCATTTCTCTTCATTATCATTTTCTTCATAAATAGTTGAAGTAAGCTCTTTAAAATAATCAATTTCTAACGAGTCTTCAATATACTCTTTTTTAATATTTTTAGACAAAGGAATTTCTTTTACTATATTTTTTACAGCAATATTATTTGAACTTGCAACTAGTATATTTAAATTCGATATTTCACGTGGTAGGATTCCGTTACAGTTTGTGTGCATATATTTATCCACAATAATTTTTGCTTGTTTTGTAACTAGATCTGCAAAAATATCTTTTAATAAAGTTGTTTTTCCTGTTCCTGGGGGTCCATTTACACTTTTAATTGGAACATTATTCTCATCGACAGCTATATTTACTGCAACTTGTTGCATTAATGATAAAGGGAAGTTTGGAAACCTAGCTATTGGAAATTTTTCTGGATTTAATATTTTTGCAAAGTGCTTGAAATTTTTGTGATCCTCGATGTCTAAATTTATTGTTTTAACGCCTTTTTGTTTTCCAAATAAGTAGTTTTTAATATTTTTATTATTTAATTTGGTAGATAAGATAGTTTCTAAATCATCAATGTAAAAGGAATTAAAGTTTAGTGTTTTATCCGAAAAAAAGAATTTATTGTCAATAATAAATGAATCATTTTCTGAATATTCTATAGATGATTGGTTTTCCAAATTTCTTTTAATAGATGATTGAAGATTGTCAATTAAATTTAGTACATTAGATATACTTACATTAAAGTTTTTCTCTATATTTGTTTTTTCATCACTAGGTAATATATATTCTATAAAATCCTCTCTAAATTTTTTAAATGTATTTATGTTTCTAGGAATATCCATTTTTTTTAGAATATAAAATGTTGCTGAAACAAAAATATTGTTTTTTTGTAAAATAAGATCTTTGTCAAATTCTAAGGAAATACAAAATTTTTTGTCTGTATAATCTATATCCTCGTATTTTATGTTGTCTTTATCATCTTGTTTTAGTTTTAAAATACTAATAATTTCATTTAATTTTATTATGCCAAAATAAAGTATTAATTTTTCATTTGGGTGGTCTTTTATCTCGTTCTTAAAATAATTATAAAAATTATCATTATAGTTATCATTTACAATATTTTTTAATTGGCGTGATTTGTTTTTTTCTAGATTAGCTTCAGAAAGATATTCGGTCATTATTCAAGCGCTTATAATTGAATTTTTCAATTTGTTGTATTTCATTTTGTCCTTAGTTTTGTAAATATAATGTCTAGAGCACAATGTATTATTTTATGTCTAGTCTAATTTTATATTAACTATGATTTTAAATTTAAAAAACAAACAAAATTATATTTATAATAACTTTTATATATAAATTAGTAAGTGCTTCCTTCAAAATAAATATAAGTTAAAAACAGATTAATTAATTGTTATATTTAACATTTTTATAGTTATTTTAGTAAAACTTTAATATTTAAATTATAAGATGTATACTAAATCACTTTTCTTGTTTAATTTGCTTCAATTCAACATTAAAATTGAATAAAAATTCTTAAAAAAACACACTCTTAATATTTTATGTATGAGTTATAATTCTATATGCAATTATTAAATTGCCTCTTACTAGTGGGAGATCTTATATTGAGAAATCGCTAGAACCACATTATCGAAGGGATAACAACATATGGCAAAATCAAAAGCTGATATTGTCCGTGTGCGTAAATTGCAATTTATTGCTGGTCAAGCAAAACCTGGTCCAGCTCTTGCGGGTGTTGGTATTAACATGCCAGACTTCACTCGTGCTTTCAATGACGCAACACGTGATAGAGGTAATGAACCAGTTCCGGTTGAAATTACTGTTTACAAAGATAAATCATTTGAATATAAATTATTTACAGCTCCAGCAAGTTATAAACTTATGCAAGCTGCAAAAATTAAAAAAGGTAGTGCAAATTCAAAAACTACAAAAGTTGCAACAATCCAATTAGAACAACTAAAAGAAATTGCTACTTATAAAATGCCTGATTTAAACGCTAATACACTTGAAGCAGCAATGCACATCGTTGCTGGAACTGCTAAAAACATGGGTATTTTAATTGAAGGATACGATGATATTAAAGCTGAAAAAGCAGCAGCAAAAGAAGCTCAATTAGAAGCCCAAAAAGCTGCAGCTCATGAAGCTCAATTAGCAGCAGATGAAGAAGCTATGCTAGAATCTAAAGAAGATAACAATTCAAAAGCAGCTGAAGTTGAAGATGAATCAAATGAAGGAGACAAATAATGGCTACTCATGTTGGTAAAAAAATAAAAGCTGCTCGTGAAGCATTTGATAAATCATTAGCGTATGATTTAAAAGAAGCTTTAGAAATCGTTAAAAGAACTTCATATTCAAAATTTGACGGTTCTGTTGAATTGGTATTCAAATTAAACCTAGATGTTCGTAAAGCTGATCAACAATTGCGTGGTTCAGTATTACTACCTCATGGAACAGGTAAATCAATTAAAGTATTAGTAGTTACAAATAATCCAGAAAAACAAAAATTAGCTCAAAAAGCTGGCGCAGATCAAGTCGTTGATGGACAAGAACTAGAAAGAAAAATTAAAGAAGACGAATTTGACTTTGATGTTATGGTTGCTGATCCAGCAATGATGCCTATTTTAGGAAAACACGGTAAAAAACTTGGACCTAAAGGTTTAATGCCTAATCCTAAAACAGGTACAGTTACTCCAACTCCAGAAAAAGCAGTTGAAGAACTTAAAAAAGGTAAGGCTAACTACCGTACAGATAAAGCCGGTATCGTTCATACATTAATTGGTAAAGTATCAATGGATGTTAATAATTTAGTTGAAAACGCACAAACAATAATTTCATTAATTAAGAAATTAAAACCAACCGCAGTTAAAGGCGCTTATATTCAAAACATTGTTGTTTCTGCAACAATGGGACCTGGCGTTAAGGTTAAGTTAGACAAATAATTTATCATTTATAAAAAGCACGCTTGTGCTTTTTATTTTAATTATCTATAAATTCTTCGATTATTTTAATTATTTCTCTTGGAGAACTTTTGAATGAATGGTGTGTCATGTTATTAATAATTTTAGTATTTAGTGAAAATTTTTTAGTTGTCTTTAGTAAGTTATTTAAAGGTATAAAAAAATCTTTTGTTCCAGCCAAAACTAAAACCCTCTCATTTTGAATGTAATATTTGTTTATAAAGGATTCTATATATGATTTATTTAAAATTTGCTTAGCTAAGTTTTTAAATTTTTTGTTATTCATTTCTTTGTTTAGCATTAATTTTTTAGCATATTTATTAGCTGATTCTTGTGCTAAATTATCTTTCGATTCCATAAGTTTTAGATAAGAATCATATGCTTCTAGTTCATTATTAGGAAGTAAATTTTCAATTCTTATTCTTGAATTTTTTACAATAGGTTGAATTAGAATGGTTTTACTAATTTTTGGAATATTTTCTAACATTTTTAGTGCTATCATGCAACCTAATGAGTGTGCTACAACATATATTTGCTTATCCTTATCAAAATAATCGTTGATGAATAAGGTCATAAAAACAGAATAATAATCAATATCTATTTTTATTTTTGGATCTCAATTACTTTTGCCACAACCCGGCAAATCTAGTGAAACAATATTGAAATTGTGAGGTAAATTTTCAAGATAACGAACCATATTTATTGAATCATTAAAACCATGTATAAATAGAATTGTTGGTAATTTTGCATCAATAAAATTTTCATAAATATTTATATTTAAACCATTTATATTTTTTATATATTCCATATATTAATTATTTTAAATGTTAATTTAAAAAATTAAATTAAAAACCACATCAATGATGTGGTATGAAATGTTTATTTTAACTTAGCAAAAATATAATCCATTTTTTTATTAACAATGTCTGCTATTTCATATTTATTATATGTCTTGCCATTTTTAAAATCTTCGTAGATTCTTTTAACAAGCAATTCATCAATCAGCTCAATAGCTTCTTCAACTTTAGATTCACTTCCAATTTGATTTTGGTCTAATTCAATAAAACCAATTGTATCTGTATTTTCATCATCAGTGGTGTTATTTATTGTTTTTAAATAAAATTCGTATTTGACAATATCTCTTTTGTCGAAATTGAATCTATTTTTTATTGTTCCAAAATAATGTCTTTTAAATCTATCACGTAGAACGCTTTCTATTTTACTTTTATCAAATTTACTGCTTGAACCATACACTTTAACTAATTCATGTTCTGAATCTTCCAAAAATTCCTTTTTACCTGAAAGCACATCGAATTGTGCTTCATCAATTTCAGTTTTTATTTCATTTTTGTCTGTTGAAAGAATAGCATAAAATTTACCATCAATTTTTTTAGGTTTGATTGTAAATTCTTTCAACTTATTATCAAAATTCTTGAAAGGAGAATTAATTAGTGGGATATATTCCATATCTTTAGTGCTTACAGGAAAGTTATTGTATACATAACGATTTGATAATTTACTTAAATTAAAGTTAATAAAAAATGCTTGTTCGTCAAAAATACGTTTCCCAATATTAAGTGCTTGTTGCTTTGCAAAAATAATAAAGTCATCTTCATTTTTATTATTATTGTAATAGAAAGCAATTTCTGAATTTAGAGCCTTAACAAAACGAGTCGCTAACTCTTTTAATTGGTCATCTGCGAAATTTTCATATGATGATTTATCAAAAATTATCTTTCCAGCTTTTTCTCATTTAGTATCTTTAATAAGTTCATCTAAGTTTTCTGAATTAGATCATTCGTATCTTTGGTTATATTTTCCATTAATTTCATTTAAAAAAATTAAATCTAATTCAAGAGTATTAGACTCTACATCATTTTGAAATTCTTGTTTTATAAAATATTTAAAAGTAGAATTTCCGTCTTCATTCTTGAAAGGAAATTTGATTTTGAATGAATAGTTGTGATTAATTATTTTTTCCATTTTACCTCATTTATAATTTCTAATATTATCGTAGCGTTAATAAATTATATTATGTATTTCAATGTTAATTAAGCATTATTAATAGTTTTGTTTCTTAATCGATTAAAAAATCCCTATCATTATAGGGACATTTTTAGAAGAATTTTTGTCTTGCTTCTTCCTTAATTGTTTTTGATGTTGCAAAGGGAATTCTCGTTGTGTATTGTTGTTTGTTAGCAACAATCATTTTAGTTGGTCAATCAAAAATTTCTCTATTTCATTGCAACACAGTGTCATTATAAACTTCACGAGCAGCAGTAATTTCTTTTTGCAAGTATGAATTTTGTTGCATAGCATCAGCTATTGTTTTGTGTGCTTTTAGTTCTGGATATGCTTCAATTTGAATTGCAAGACCTCTCATTATATTATCAACAGCAGTAGAAACTTGGGCTCTGTTTTCTTCATTAGGATTAACTCCTCCTCTGTATGCTGCAACCGTTTTCATAACATCTTTATCCAAATCAATTGATTTTTCAACTAACCCAACAACGTTTTGCATTATCATGACTCTTTGTTCTAGGTAGTTATCAATTTGTGAAGCGTTATGTTGTATTTTTTGTTCAAGCTTTTGAAAATATTTTTTAGCATTAATCTTTTTAAATAGAAAAATTAATCCTGGAATTATTAATGGAAATCATAAAATGATTTCAAAGAATATTGAACCTCCACCAGTTTTAGCTGGAATTCTTTTATTTATAACATTTATGTCGTTACCTTGATCTAAGGTTTGACCATCTCTTTCATCAATTAGGTTTGCCATATTTTGTATCTCCTTTTTTTATTTATTTAAAATCGTCTTTAAGTATTTTAACAAGTGATGATTTTGCAAAATATATTTTATCATCTTTTTCATTGCCGCTTGGTTTCATGTATTGATCAGATTCCTTTTTTCACTCATTATAGTTAATTCTGTATTCATTTATTGGAGTAATTTCAACAATGGTGTCTTGTTCTTGTTTAGTATATTTATCTCAGTGGACAGGAACAGCGTGCGTGTTTCCATCTCCACCTATCACATAAACATACTCGACCATATCTTCTATGTCATATCCTCATGAATTGACTTTAACAATATCTTTATTATTTTGAACCTTTAAAAGTTGAGTTTTAATAATATTCTTTGTCTTTGAAAGTTTATGTTTGAATAAATTAGCACTTAATGCATTAAGGATATTTTCATACTCATAGTTATTCAATTTACTTTTTGGTGTGTCTCTATATATAAATTCGTGAGTTGCTGTTTGTTGATAAATAGGGATTGATAATAAAGGTGCAAAAGCTAAAAATAAATGTCTGAAATATCTTAATTGATATGTTTTAAATCTTTCTTTGATTGCTTCAAAGTCTAAGTCATCATAATAAGATTCTTCATCAGCATTAAAATCAATTTTTCTAAAATGTTCAGGCTTAATGACATTAAGTTTTTCAATTTTTTTAAATATAAAATCGTCACCGTATCCTATTTCTTTATCCATTAAAAAATCAGTTAGTGTTTTTTGGGCTAAAGGAGTAAATAACATTCTGTAACTTTTCTCGTTGTCTCTTTCAAGTGCATTTCATATTGCTTCAAAGTCAGTATTGCCTAAAGCGGTAAAGTTTGAATCTCCAACACCTTGTTTAGATAATTTTTCAATAATTTTTGTTTGCGATTTAATAAACTTTGCAAGTTTTTTGTCACTCATCTCATGAACAAAATTAGGTGTTCTTTCAAAACTGAAATTAGGTTCTACTTCTGATCCAAAAATAATAAATGGATTTTCAACATAGTATGGACAAGGCTTTTCAACTGAAGCAGTCAAGGTTTGCGATCTTCTAATTGTTCTTATATTGCCGTTAGAGTCAGTAGTACTTTCGGTTCAAGAAATTACTAAATGGCCTGTATAGGTTTTTAATCCCATAGTGTGTTCTAATCTATTGGCGATAAGAAATGGGTTACCTTTTAATTCTCCGGATTGAATATATATATTACTAATCTCATCATCATTATAGTTATCAAGTCCATAATCAGTTTGTAATCTTGCCAGTTTTTCATTATCAAAAAATCTATCAATCTTTAATAATGGAATAGATTTACTAAAAAGTTGTTCTTTAATTCCGTGTTGGAAAAGAACATTTAATGGTTCCATTTGCTCGTATCCTTCTTTAGTAAAATTATCTATCTTTCCCTTTTCAATGTTTGAATTTTTTATTAATTTCTTTATTCTAGGAACTGTAACAATACCCAAGAGAATCGGCATTGTAATAATTAATATAAATCCAACCGATATTGTAACCAATAGAGTGATGAATGCTGACTCACTATTTGTTATTTTACTTGCTAGCACAAAAATTGAAATCGCTGTAGCTAGTATCGATAAAACAAGAAAGATAATTTCTGTCATTTTAGCTTTCTTTTGTTTTTTTAATTGTTTTTGACTTAGGTCATATTCATTTTCTGCATGTCTTAAATTTTTAACAGTTATTTTATTTGACTCTATATCAACTTTTGATTTTTTAGTTAGATCTTCAAAAAAATTGTCAATGTTTTCTATGTGTTTTTGTTCTAAGTTATTATAAGACTTTAGTGGCTCATAATTATCTTTCAAAAATTCTTCTGCCATATTGCTCCTTTTCACTATAAATTGTGATTTTTAAATATAGTTATTTAATTATAAATTATTCTCAATGGAGATATTCCAATAATGACTTATAAAAGTTTTAAAGCTTAATAATGAAATTAAAGTACTTCATTTATAATATTAAACATTATGGAAAAGACAATGTATAACTCTCTAGTGGAAATCAATAACACATATAATAAATTACTTGAACAATCAACGACTGATTCTGTAATCAATGATATAAATGAATATACAAGAATAAATAAGGAAATTAACAAAATTAAAGATATTGCTTTAACTTTTCAAAAGTACCAAAATACTGAAAAAAATTTAAATGGAGCAAAAGAAATGCTATCAAGTAAAGACGAGGATATGGTTCTCTTAGCCAAATCTTTAATTGAAGAATCGGAACTTGAATTAACTAAAATGGCAGATGAATTAAAAATTCTTTTATTACCTAAAGATGAAAATGATGACAAGAATGTAATAATTGAAATAAGAGGAGCTGCTGGCGGAGACGAAGCAAATATATTTGCTGGAGATCTTTATAGAATGTATACCAAATATGCTGAAGAATTAGGTTTTAAAATTAAAATTATTACTGAGAATGCAACGAATTCAGGTGGCTTTAGTCAAATTGTTTTTACAATAAATGGAGAAAAAGCTTATTCTAAATTTAAATTTGAAACAGGTGTTCATAGAGTTCAAAGAATTCCGGTAACTGAAAGTTCAGGCAGAATTCATACTTCTACTGCAACTGTAACTGTTATCCCTGAAATTGATGACAATATCGATATTGTAATTAAACCAAGCGATTTGCAAATTGACACATATAGATCAAGTGGCGCCGGTGGACAATCAGTTAATACAACTGATTCAGCTGTTAGAATAACCCATATTCCAACGGGTGTTGTGGTAACTTCTCAAGATGAAAGAAATCAAATTGCCAATAGAAATACAGCTATGAAAGTTCTTAAATCTAAGTTATATGATTTAGAAATGCAAAAAAAACGTGAAGAAGAATCAGGATATAGAAAACTTGCGGGTCATGGTGATAGAAGTGAAAAGATTAGGACCTATAACTACCCACAAGACCGAGTTACTGACCACAGAATTTCACTATCAACAAGCTTAAAACAGGTTGTTGAAGGCAAACTTCAAACAATAATTGAAGCTTTAATTGCAGAAGAAACGAATGAAAAAATTAAAGAGAGTGGTTTAAGTGGAAAATAAGGATTTGATTAAGTTACTTTTGCACGAAAAACGCAAGTATAATCTACCTCAAACTATATCTTCAAAAGAAAAAAAATCTTTAGAAAAAAATATTCCAATTCAATATATTATTGGATATATTGAATTTATGAATACTATAATTAATGTTAATAATAATGTGCTAATTCCGAGATATGAAACAATGGAATTGGTTGATTTAGTTATAAATAAATATGCTAAACCTAACCAAAGAATTTTAGATTTGTGTACAGGTTCAGGTTTTATTGGACTATCAATATTTAAGAATGTTCAAAATATAAATTTAGTAATGTCAGATATTAGTTATAAAGCATTAAAAGTCGCTAAGACAAATATGAAATTAAATATAGATAGAATAAGTAGAAAAAGAATTAAATTAAAACATAGTAATTTATTTCAAGACATTAAAGGCAAATTTGATTTAATAATTTCTAATCCCCCTTATTTATGAAAAAAAGATCAAGATATTCAATTGTCAGTTAAACAAAACGAACCCTCTATTGCTTTGTATTCCCCAAAAAACGGATGAAGAATTTATGAAAATATAATTAATGAATATAAAAAATATTTAAAACCTGGGGGCAAATTAATTTTGGAAATCAACCCAAAACATATACAAAAATGAAACTCTTTTAGCGAAATAGATATATTAAAAGATATTAATGGAAAAGACAGATTTATTATTATCAATAAGTAATTTTCTAATATAATGGATACATGGATTTTAAACAAAAAATTATTAGTAAATTACAAGGTTTGACCAAATCATCAATTAAAACAACTTCAACATTAAAAGATTTAAAAATTGATTCTTTAACATTAGCTGAATTAGTGTTTGAAGCTGAAGAAGAATTTGAAATACGTGTTGAAGATGCTGATTTAGTTAATATAAAAACAGTTCAAGACATTATCGATGTTTTTGGTAAATATATAAGCAAAAAATAAAAATAAATTTATTTTTTAACTTGCAATGCAAGTTTTTTTATTTTTTATTAGATAATAATAACCTATCAAAAATTAAAAAGAGGTTTTTTATGAATACAAAGCAACTTTTAGAAGCTTCATGAAATAAGATAGGTTTTATTTATGAATTCTTGTCAGTGTTTACATTAATATTTTTTTCATTAATGTGGATATTGTTTGCCAAACTTTTAAAAAAACAAAACAATAAAATATTTATTGCTTCAGGATTTACATTAGCTACTTTTTTAATGTTTGTTCTTCCTTGAGCATATAGCTTTATTTTTGCAAAAAAACAATCATTTGCATTGCTTAACCCATTGATTGTAATAATTCAGTCGACACTTCAAGGTTTTGATAGCGTGGATAAAACTTGACATCCCATCTACAAAGGGTCTGGATATTTAATAGGTGGCCAATTACTAGGTGGCCTTTTAGGATTTGTATTTTTTGTTCCATTTTATTGGCTTATTAAAAGACTATACATAGATTCTTTAGAATATGGTGAAATAGTTCGAGAATGGAAAATTAAGAATATCTTAAAGCAAGATAGTAAAGCTAATAAAACTTGATGAGTCTTTGCAATTAAAGAAGCAATTTTTATATCATTATTTGTATCTACGGTACCTATGGTGAATTATATAAGTACATCATTTTATGGCTTAAATAACTTTACAATTATGCTAACAACTTTGATTCTTATATGATTTATATTATTTGCATCTTCATTTTTTGGCTTTTTTGCGTTTCATATTGTATTTCCGTTAATTACATTAATATTGACAATATCAACATATGTATTTAATGTGATACAAACAACAAGAGTTAAACAAAAAGATTCTAAAAAAGAATGTAAACTCGAACTTATAGAAGTTGCAACAAGTCTTTATCAATTTATGGTTTGTGTATTTTTAACAATTATAATTCCAATAATTTTCGGACATGTTTTTCTATTAATTAGTGAAAACACAGGAATAATTTTAAACTTCTAAATTAAAAAAATATGAAAGGATAGTTATGAAATATTTAAACAAAAAAATAGTTTTAGGTGCAATTGGGTTTTTATGCTCAACTCCAATGTTTATTTCGTATAGTTGCAATAACAACTCAAAATCTAAGAGCAATTCCAATTCACCTGAAGACAAACATAATGAATTAAGTAAAACGGCACAATTAAGCAAACTTTCTAAAATGTTTGAAGAAAATGATTATAGCGATCAAGTGCTAAAATTTAGAGATCCAAAAGCAAACGCTACAACTGTAAAATTTGAAGAATTTTCTGAAAATAATTATTTGCCTAACCATTTTAATTTTGATTTTGAACAATTTAAAAAAGTTCTGAAAAATGATCTTAAATTTGAAGAAAGTTTTATTAATAATCTAAATTATGAAATTGATTATCACAATATACAAATTAATATGAACAACAAAACAGAAGTATTAGTCCCTGTAAAAATAAAACTAAATTTAAATCAAAATAATTTAAAAGGTCTATATACAGAACGCAAAATAATTTTTAAATTAAAAGGAATGAAATCTAATCAATTTAAATCAGAAAATGATCCTTTAATACTTTTTAATAATGAATTAAAGGATAATCTTCACAAAGAAGATATTGATGTAAAAATATCATTAGGTAACCCTTCAATAGTACTTAATATTAAAAAATATGGATTAGCAAATTTATCTAAATCACAAATAAATGAATTATTTACTTTAAATATTAAGAAAGATTTAAAATCCATTATTTCAAAATACCCGGACCAAGAGTACTTAATAAAAATAAATGGAATCCAACTTGATAATGAAAATTTAGATACAGCTAAAATAAGAATTAGAGTTTCTAATGCTATGGCTAAAAATGGAGCTCTTAAAAAAGGAAAATATTATGATAGTATAGGGTTTGATTTGTTTAAAGAAGTGAAACTCCCATATGATAAAAGCCCAATACTTTTTGAAAATAAATTACAAGAAAATGTTTATGTAGAACCAAAGGGTTCTAACATTTATAACTCAAATTTCACCGAATTAAACAAAGATAGTTTTAATATTTATTCACTTAATAAAAATATTTCCTATAAGGTTATAAACTATAAATCAATTGATTTTAGAAACGGTGCTCTAAGTCTTATTGCTGAGTATAAAAACAATGGGTCATTAATTCAAAAAGAAATAATTAAAAAAATTGGTGTTGGTGCATTCACTAACATTTATGAAGAAGACTTCACAAAGAATAATGTTAAGGCTTATAACTTTAATGCAGATTTTTTAGAACAAACAGACTTATCTAAAATTAATTCTTCTATATATAGAAATTATGGAAATCAAATATTTTCAGGTGGATATGATTCTACAAGAGCTTTTTATACTGGGGGAATCAAAACACCTATAAGTTTACATGTTGGAGAAGATTATTTAGCTGAGGAATATACTCCAGTTGTCTCTCCATTTAATGGTGAAGTAATAGCTGTTTATGCACCAATTGAACCAAATCAAACTGCTCAAAGTGTTGGCACCTCTTTATTGATTAGAATTAAAAAAGAAGAATTAAAATTAACGCCAAAAGAATATGAACAGTATTTTAATGATGATTTAGAGGACGATTATTTCTATGTAGGTTACATACATCTAGATGCAAATAAAACCATGAAAAATTCAACACTTGGTTGAATACCAACACAGGCTACTTCGGGAAGCAAAAATTATGCTTTTGTTCAAGGACTTAGTCCAAAAAATCCTACACAAGTTAAAAAAGGCCAAGTTGTAGGTTATCTAGGGGCGCCTTCAACAAATGGAGGATGAATGCCTCATGTTCACACCACCGTTTATACAAATAGAGATAAAACTTTTAATGAAAACAATTTTTATATGGAATTAGACAAATACGATAAAAGAATTAATAATTATTCTATAGAAGAAGGTAAGATTAGACTAACAACCGCTAGAGTTGATGGAGTTTCTATAAGTACTAAATACTATGGTGCTGCTAAAAAACACGAAATTTATGAAGTCGATCCTATTGCGGGCGAACCGATAGAAGAAATGATAAATGGCAAACAACAAAAAAAGATAATTAATAAAGATTTATTGTGAGTATCTAATCCAATGAGTATTTGAGAAATGAGAAAGGGAACTATTGATCCTAATGTTATTTTTAAAATAAGAGGGGTTGAAAGTTTTTCATTTAATATTAAAGATTATTTTTCAATTTAAAAAAAATAGCCACTTTACGCTTAAACAGCAATTAGTTGTGCACATAATTTAAAATTAATTAATGTAGCATATTTTTTGTTATAATGTTTAGCGTGAATTGCTAGGGGTGTAGTTCAATGGTAGAACAACAGGCTTCAACCCTGTGTGTTGTGGGTTCGAGTCCTGCCACCCCTGCCATTTTTTTATTTTAATTTTTAAAAATATCAAGCGCTAAATTATAGGCTTGATATTCTAAATTTAGAGGATATCCTATTGGATATTTTTAATTTGCTCGTATTTTTCTAAAAATTCTTGTTTTAGCCATTTAGGCATTGAAACTAATATTATCACGAACGCTTCAGGTCCTGTGTGTACAGAAACAACTGGTGAAATAAATTCTGTAAATGGTATTTCTTCAAATTCTTCTTTGAAAGTATTTTGAAATAATTGAAGATCATCAGGTTTAGGCCCTGAATGAATATAAGAAACCATTAGTTCGTGACCAGGTTCGACTTCAAAATCTTTAGCTTTTGATTTAATTAATTTAATACAAGTTTTTTCAAATGATCTACCGATAGATTCTTTTAGTAATGATCCATTTTCTCATTTTATAATAGGAACTATTTTAAGTAAACGAGCAATAGCTGCAGCAGATGGGTGTAGTCTTCCACCCTTAATTAAGTATTTATTGTATTTTGGAATCAAACTGCATTCCTTTTTAAAACCACCATTTTCAATATATTGTATATATTCTTCATATTTAGAAGAATCTTCTTTCATTTTGTGTTCAAACCAAACAATATCAAATGGTATTAAGTAGGTAATTTGAATTGATTCAATAACTTTTAATTTAGGAAATTCATTTTCCATGCTTTTAAAATTTATATAAGAGCTTGATAAATTTTTTGAAATTGAATAAACAAAAATTTTGTCATATGTTTTAGACAAATCACTAAATAAATTATAGGCTTCCCCCATATTGAAAGTTGATGTTTTAACATCAGATTTAAGTGTATATTTATCAAACAAATTTCTTGATGTTAATTCTACCCCATCAGCATATTCTTTACCATCAATTGTTATGTATAAAGGCAAGTAAAATCAACCTAATTTTTCTGCTTGTTTTTTTGTTAAACCTGATGAAGAATCAATTACTATAGCATATTTCATAATGTGAACTATTATAGCATATACTAATATACTAATGTATAATTATCAATTATGAAGTGAGTGTTTAATTTAAATAAAAATTTTAAAAATACATCTATTATTTTTGTTGATACAAGGATTAAGATTGAAAAACAAATATTAGTGGAAAACCCAAAAGCAAAATATCTTGTTTTTTGCGATAACAATTTTAATGTTAATTCATTTATTAATTATCAATATTCAACTAAAAGCCAACTTTCTTTTAGGACGCTAACTAAATGTCAATTTAATAAATATAAAAAAGATATTTTGTCTTCTAAACCGCAAACAAATTTTGTATTTGGAGATGTTAAATTTTTTACATTAGGAAAAATTATTAGTAGACAACAACATCCAAAAAGTGAAAAACTATTTTTGTTAAGTGTTGATTTTGGAAACGATGAATTAATTAAAATAGTTACAAATACAACTTATACAAGTGAAGGAAAATATTTCTTTTTTGCAAGGCCTGGTTCAATAACTTCTGAAGGTTTGGAAATTTTGAATAGTGAAGTAGTAGGAGTGGAAAGTCAAGGTATGTTATGTATGCCTCACTCTTTAGGACTGAAGGAAGATGTCAATTTATTTGAATTAATGGATTGAAAATCAAATGAATTAGATAAACATTTAGGCGAAGAAATAATGATTAGTTAGGAGATTATAATGACTATTTTAGAGGATTTAAAAAAACGTGGAGTTTTTAAACAAATAAGTAATGAAGATAAATTGAATTCTTTAGATCCAAGTAAGGTCAGAGTTTACTGTGGTTTTGATCCTACTGCAAAGAGTTTGCACTTAGGCAACTATGTTTTAATTTGTAATTTAAAACGTTTTGAACAATATGGATTTAAGCCCCTTGCAGTGCTGGGTGGTGCCACTGGAATGATAGGAGATCCTTCATTTAGAGATTCTGAACGTGTCTTGTTGTCAAATCAACAAGTTATAGAGAATAAAAAAGCTATCAAAAAACAATTAGAAAGTTTTGGATTAGAAGTTTTTGACAACTATGATATTTATAAAAACATGTCTATTATTGATTTTTTAAGGGATGCTGGA
This sequence comes from Mycoplasma sp. Mirounga ES2805-ORL, assembly GCF_017084445.1. GTDB lineage: Bacteria > Bacillota_I > Bacilli_A > Mycoplasmatales > Metamycoplasmataceae > Mycoplasmopsis. The sequence continues at coordinate 625,151 of NZ_CP070947.1, forward strand.
AAATTAACTAATATAAGTTATATGCTAGCGAAAGATTCAGTTCAATCCAGAATTGAAAGAGGGCTATCTTTTACAGAATTTGCCTATCAAATAATTCAGGGATATGACTTTTTAAAATTATATAAAGATAAAAATGTTAATGTTCAAATAGGTGGGAGTGACCAGTGAGGTAATATTGTCACAGGACTTGACATGATTCAAAAGATTGAAGGCGATAAACATAAAGCTGTTATTTTGACATTAGATTTATTAACTGATTCTAATGGAAAAAAAATCGGAAAATCTTTTGGTGGCGGAGGATTATGATTAGATAAAACAATGAACTCCCCATTTAACATGTATCAATTTTTAGTTAATTTACCAGACACATTAGTTGAAAAATTTTTAAAATGATTAACGTTTTTGCCTCTAGATGAAATTGATGAAATAATTAAAACACACGAAGATAATCCGAGTGAACACTATGCCCAAAAAATAATAGCCAAGGAAATTGTTAAAGATCTATTTGGAGAAAAAGAATTGGAAATTGCAATTAAAATTACTAGTTTCTTATTTGATAAAGATTTTGATTTTACAAATTTAACATTAGATAATTTAAAACAAATGTCTAATTATTTACCTACTGTTTCCTTGAACAAAAAAAAGAATATTGTCGATCAATTAATAGAACAAAAAGTCTTCCAATCAAAGCGTGAGGCGCGTGAATTTATTAATAATAAATCATTAAAAATTGATGGTATTTCAATTGAAGAAAATGAAGAATTTGAACCTAAAAATTTTGATAAAAAATATGCTATCTTAAAAAAAGGAAAAAAACAAACATACATTATAAAAGTTGCATAAACAACTATTTTATAGCCACATTTATTAAATGTGGCATATGCCAAATTAGCTTAGTGGTTAAGCAGCTGACTCGTAATCAGCCGTCACGAGTTCGATTCTCGTATTTGGCACCATATAAAAAAAATAGCCAACAAGCTATTTTTTTTGAAACATAATAAAATCATGGAAATATATCTCTTTTGGCAAACTAAAGAAATATAAGTTTTCAGTAGATAAATCTAATATATAACAATTTTGGACAATAGTTTTATCTTGAACATTAGTAAATTTTTTAATTCAAAAATTCTTTGATGTTATATTTTCTATATTATTTCTTTTTGTTTTTTTAATTCCTAATTTCATGTCTATTTCATAATCGTTATTTATTTCATATTGATCAATCATTTTAAGATTCTTTTTGTCGAATCTAATTTCAAGTATTTTTATCATTCCATCTCCAGGAACAATTTGAAATGCATTATTTTTATTATGAGTAAATCAACCCCTGTTGAATAATTTTCTAGATTTTAATTTTGTAGAATTAGCCAAAATAATTTCACTAGATTTATTTTTATTTAGCAAATAGTAAACAGGTTTATTTTCTTCAGAAAAATCATTTTTTAAAAATTTTGAAATAGATTGTATTTCTCAAATATTAATTTGCAAGTATGGTCATTGTAATTTAAATTCTTCCAATGTTCCAAGCTCAGTTTTACTTAATTTGAAATCCACTTTACCATTTGTGTTTATATCTTCTTTTTTAATATTATTCAGTATAGAATCAATTTTCATACCTTGGTTAGTAATTTCATCTAGTATAAAAATAATATTAGGCACTTTTCTTCAATCAAGTGTTTTAGATATTATTTTTTTAAAATAATTTCTACTGTCATTTAAGACTTCTATTCCCTTTTGTGATTTTTCACTAAATGTAACATATACCTTTACTTCACTTAAATCATTTGTCAAATCGCAGTCAATAACAACAGGGTTAAAAACATTAGAATTTCTAAAATCATTTATTAATATTGATGAAATTAATTGTTTTATTTGTTCTTCTCTTCTTAAATTATTAATACTTTTATGATTATTGCTCATATTGTCTCCTTAAATTTCCTCTATTTGTTTATTAAAATCTAATATCTTTTCTTTTAAATCCACTAGTTCTTCTTTTAATTTTGTAATTAACGAAGAAACACTTAAATTACTTTTAATTTTGTATTTATTTGCATAATTAATTAGCTTGTTATATAAAATTAATTGCTGTTCATAGTGTTTACAATCCAGCTTTTTATCTGAATTTTGGTATTCACATTCCTTAGGGTCTTGTAATTTGCTAATAACTTCTTTAGTTTTTATCTTTATAAAGTCTATTGAATTATCTAATAAATCTAAGTCAATTGATTTTTGAATTATATTGTTTATAAAAATAATATTTGCATTTACTTTATCTTTTTTATTTTTTATATTAGTAATTAAATCATATATTTTTTTACTATTCTCTTTATGTTTTCAACTGTGATATGCTGCTAAAACATCATGTCTATTATATTCAATTACTTCTTTTTTAACTTTCTCATACTCTTCGTTAGAAATTACTAATTTTTTAGTATTCGTCAAGTTATTTTCATGTAAATACAATAGCAACCCAGATAATGATGCGAATAAACCCGTTCTTGCATTCTTGCAATTTATAATTTTATTTTGCTTATTAATTGATTTAGCCTTAGACATATATTCACAATTAAGGTTTGTATGTTTTACAAAATGATCTAGTGACAACTTTGATGAAAAAGGTAAGCTTTCTGTTTTAATTTTTAGTAATTTTTCAGATATTTGGTTTTCTAATCCATTATTTCAAGAATATAGTTTTATATTTTTTTCATTTACAAAAATGGTTTCGCCTACTAATTCAAAAATAGCTTCAATTATTTTTTCTTTCATTAACTTATTAAAATATCTTAGTTTAGATGAAAATTTATTATATTGATTTTTTAAATCTATAAGTTTAGTACTTAATTGAATTACATTATCTTTGAGATACCCGATTGTAAAAAGAAAATTGATGCCTTCATATGCTTTTGCATCTACTTTTTTAACTAAAGGAAAACTAATTTGTTCAACATCCCAAATAAATTCATATTTATTTTTCATAATTTATAATCATACACTAAATAAAAAACTAGCAAGGCTAGTTTTAAATTTCATATTTTTCAGGATGTTCTTTCATCATTTTTTTTATAAATTCTTTTTTAGGCATTTTGCCATATGTGTTCATCAATTCAATACATTCATTTAATTCTTCAAGAGCCCATTTATCATCCTCAAAACCGCTAACTTTAGTTATACCAGGTTTCTTTCAATTTTTATAATTGCTAAAAAATGTTTCAACGTTTTTTAGAAATGGTTCTGGTAAGTCATTTAAGGTTTGAATATTTTCTAAACGATAATCATCATCGTGAACCGCTATTAATTTTGTATCTGTTTCACCAGAGTCAATCATTTTCATCGCCCCAATTATTCTTGCATTAAGAACAACACCGGGAGTAAATGTTTCTTGTGAGTAAACTAGAACATCTAATTCATCTCCATCTCAATCAAGAGCATTAGGAATAAAACCGTAGTTTGTAGGATATTTAAAATCACCTCTTAAGATACGATCAACATGTATTTGTTTATCTGCACGATCATACTCATATTTGATTGTTGAATTGTTTGGAATTTCAATTTTAACTTCTACTATTTTTGACATAACTTAATAATTATATAACATACAACAAATAAAAATGTGCTATTTTATAACACATTCATTATCTTTTTGTGTTCTACAACATTTTGTAACATTTAGTTTAAGTATTTTTGCTCAGCAATATCCAATTGCAGGACTTAAGACAAATCCTAGTATGAACATAGCAATATCTAAAAGAACTACAACAAACATGTTATTTCCTTTATAAAATAAGGGGTGTCTAAAGTTTAAAAATTTATATATGGCAACATCCATTATTCTATATTTATCAAAAACATTTTCTGATTGCCTAGCAAAACTAACAAGTTGTTCTCCAATTAAAAATGTAATTAAACCAAACATAAAATAAACTAAAACGAAGATATTTGTCTTTCAAATTGATGCTTGGCTAATATTAATATTTTTTCTAATTAAAATAAAAGCTACAAATCCTATAATTGGATTTATTGCATGTAAAATGGTTGAACATATTCCTACCAGCGGATATTTTCAAGTACTTGCATTTCAAGAAATTAAACCTCAATAAATTAGAAAAGTAATAGTTATATAAACAATAGCTGCAAATAAAAATGATTGAGATTTCTTCGAGTCTTTATGAAACGGATGAATGGTTAGCATTACTGCCAAAAATCAATTTGATATTTGAGTAAATGTTAATGTTATTTTTCACATAATGGCAAGTGCTGAAGGAGCAAGCGCTCCATTTATCCCATTAAAATCCTTAATAGAATTTTCTTCTAGAAACATTTTTACTAAACTTATGTTGTGATAAAAGTAATAGATCAAAATAGCGGTATCAACCAAAAGTAGTCAAATACCTAGAAAAAACATAATTTTATATTCTTTACTTAAACCACTTAATTTTTGTCCTAACGGACACTTTTTTAATATACATTTATTTTCCATAGTTTGTAAATTATATTTAATTATCTAAAAACAAAAGAAAAATGCTAGCTAGAATATGGCTGCATTTTGATTCTAAATTATTCATAAGATTTATGTATATATTTGATAATGATTTTAAACATGTTAGTTTTTATATTAGATGTATGTATATCAATCATTTTATAGATAGGGTTCATAGCAAAAAGTGTTTTATTTCTTAAATAGGTTTTAATAGAATCGTCTAAATTATATTTTTCAAAAATTAAATTTAGATTTTCATTTAATTGATTTTTGTGTCTATCATTTTGAAAAATTTGTTCTCATCCACCTGTTGCCAATCAAGTTCTTCCTCATGAATAATTTTTATGAAAAACTTTTAATGATTTATTTGCATTTATATCACTTTCTCTTCCATCAATTAATAGTGGTCAACTAACTGTATTTAAATGAAAATTAATTATTTCATCAAAATTATTAGAACATGCTTTGATTAACTCCTCAATTAGATTTTGTTTATTTTGGACCGCATTTAATTTATCTTCTTCAATATTTCTTAAGAGCGTGTTAATACTATTAACAAAATAGTTTTTGTTATTTTGAATAGTTTTAAAGTATTTGTTAAAAGTATTTTTTAGTGTTTCTGCCTTCAACATTCTCTTTGGGTAATCTTTTCAATCAGCAAGGAGCCCAGTTATTTTAGGACCTGTTATACCTAATCCAAACATATGCATAACTTCTGTGTATAAACTCATATATATATTTTCTAGATATTCATAAATTTTTAAAGTATCTTCAGTAATTCCGTATGCTGCATAGAATTTTTGGATAACGTCATCATTTCATTGGTTCATAATTTTAATTAATTCTGTTCTTAATTCTAATTCGATAATTTTTTTGAATTTATCTCTTTTATCTTCTGGAATCAATTTTAAAGTTTCTTCAAAATTTTTGGAAGCTAATTTGTTGCTTTCTCCTTTTGTATAGTTTTCTAAATCAAGAATTGTTTTAGTTTTGATTTTATTAATTAATTCTCTTTCTGAAGAGCTTATTAGATTTTTAACAATAACATTTTTTTCTATTGATGAACTTATTTCATCAAATAAAGGATTAGTTGACATTAGTTTTATTTTAAATGTTACTATTCCATTAACAGCATCTATTTGTAATGTATTATCAACATATTCAACCTTACATTGTTGATTATTAGTTAAGTTGTATTTAATATTGTCTATTTTAAAATTATTTATATCAAAACCAGTGTTTTTTAATAAATAATCCTCTTGTTTTTCTAGATCAAAATTTTTTAAAATAGAGTCTAATCTTTGAATTTCTTTTACTATTTTTAGTTTATATTCAGCTTCACTTTTAGGATTTTTAAAACCATTAATAGTAATTTTTTTATCGAATCGACCTATTTTATAACTAATTGTGATAGTTCCTGTATTATCGTTTGTTTCAAATATAGATAAATCTTGAAATTTTTTATCTAATTTAAAGTCATACCAATTATTAAATTCTTCTGGAACATTTACAACTATTCACTCATTTAATTGTTCTTGTTTTACACCACTTGGTGCCACCTTAAACATTTGCCCTTTTTTAGATTCTTTAATTGTTATATTTACTGAATCTAAGTATTTTTGGATAAATTTGGGCACAATACTTGAAGAAATATCAAAGATAGTGTTTCTTTCTTTAGTTATTGATGATTCATTAATAGTGCTTTGAATTTTATATTGTAATTTTAAATAACATTTAATTTCGTTAGGGTTATTAGCTTCATTTGAATCTAAATATATTTTTACCCTTAGGTTAGTTATTTTGGCATCTTCTATATTTTCATATGAAATAATCTTAGAAAGTTCTTCGTTTGTGATTTCGATTGGAACAAAAGTTTTAATATTCTTATTCGAACCTATAAATTTATAAAAAGTTTTAGAATTGTAAATTGATGAATCAATCTTTTTTATAGAGAAATTAGGATTTAATTTATTAATTCTATCTTGTTCAATTGTTTTAAAACCTTTTATATTTTTGGTAAATTTTTTGCTATATACATTTTGAATTATTTTAGATTCTATAATGTATGAAATATTTATTTCTCCAAGATTATTATCATATTTTTCAATACTAAAAATAGTATTAATTTTGTCGTCTTCACCAGATAAAACAGATGTTAGGTATTTTAAATTTCCTAATTTATCTTTTGTTAATTCATTAGCAAAATGTTCATTTTTCACAAAGTTATCATTAACTACTATAAAATCGAGAGATTCTTGACCATATTTGTTTAATCTTTGAATTTCAGTATTTATAACTTTTTGTTTCTTTGTTAAGAATCCTTTGTCTGTATAACTTAGGATTCTACTTTCAATTTCTCCTAAAATAGAAATATTTGATTTATCAACTATTTTATAGTTAATTGATAAAGTTCCTCTTTCGTTATCGGGGTCAATGTCTATAATTTTAATTTCTTGATCTAATTTTAAATTTGTATTAATAAATTTAATTTTATCTTTTGATATTTTTTCAGGTAAAACAGATTCTTTATCAATATCCATATATTCGATTTCAAATTTTAGGTTATGTTTATTTAAACGCTCACGAATATTATTTTTTAGATTATTTAATTGTTCATTTTTAGTAAGAAAATCCCTAATAACTATTTCTTTGCTTTTAGTTGAATCATTATATTGTTTTGATAAAAGATAAAAGTTTACAAGTAGTGTTCCATCTTCGTCATTTGGTTTCAAACTATTGATTTTAATTTTTGAATATTGATTTGCACTTGAAGGTAATTGAATATCCTCCTCTTTGATTGATGAAGGAAGGACATTGCTCTTGTCTATTGTTTTTATTAGCTCAAGATAAGCAAGTTTTTTGAATGTTTCTTCATTTTTTTCCTTAAAACTATCTCTTGTAGTTTTAAAACCTTTAATAGGAAATATTGTTATATTTTTACTCTTAATATTTGTATTTTGTTTATAGATTAATTCTAATGAAATTTCAATTAAACCCTCTTCATTATTAGGTTTAAATGTTGCATTTATATCAAATAATGAAGCATTATAATTTTTAAATTTTATAAGATTTAGATCTAAATCATCAGGCATAGTACTTGATAAATTTAAGTTATCATATGATGCCTTTATTTGTTTCAACTGTTCATTCATGTATTCATAAATTGTTTTGAATCCACTAATCACCATTTTTTTAGTTTTTAAATTGATTAAATTATTATTATTTTTGTCGATTTGTTTTATATAGATCTCTATGATTAACAATCCTTTTATATCATCAGCCAAAATGTTTTTATATTGAATTATTATATTTTTATCTATACTAAATATATTGTTCTTAATTTGAGAATATTTAATGTCAGAAGCTAATTTTTCTTTTTTGATGTTATCATCAACAAAAACTTGACATTGTTTTAAAGTGTTCTCGATTTTTTCATTAATTCCATGTTTTTGTTTTTGCTGCGCTTTTGCGCATGATGCAGAGAGTGTAGGCAATGCAATACTTAATATTGATAATATTGAAGAAATTAAAAATTTATTTTTTTTCATATTCCTAAATAGATAACAAAAGGATTAATGCAAAAGCACTAATCCTTATTTTTAACAATATTTAAAGTAATTTTGCAATATCATCAATTGTTTTAGCTGTTTGAATTGCACCATTAACTAAAGCTTGGAAATTATTATCAAGAACTGCTTCTAAACTTTCATATATTGGTTTTAGAACATTTTGAACAGCATTATAATCACTAGCTTCAGTTAAAATTTCATGTGCTTTTGCTGCCGCACTTGTCTTTACATTCTTAAATACATCTAGTAGTGGTTTTACAGATTGTATTAAACCTTCTGATGTGTTGATTTGAACTTTTTTAATTTCTGCAACAACTTCATCAATTTTATTTTTGAAAAATTCAGACATTTGAGTTGCAAAGCTATCTATTACAGTAATAGATTTTGTGCTTTCTTTTGTTTTTAAAAGATCAAAAAGTTCATTTGCAGATTCTATTAATGTTGTTTTTTGGCTAGCTAAAGTGTCAGCTAATTGATCTTTTATTTGATTCATTTTTTCATCTGATAAAAATGATTTTATAAATTCGGTACCATTTACAGTAGGTTTGTTTTTAATAGCTTTTTCAACAATTCCTACTAAAACACTGTTTAATTGTGAAGATAAAGTGTCGAATGATTGTCCAACTTTCTTAATAGTTTCTACACTTAAATCGTCTTTAATTAAATTTATTAGAGCTATTTTATTTTCTTTAATAGTTTTAACTGCGTTATCAGATAATTTTTGAACTTCTGCATTAACTTTAGTTTTTTTAGATTCATCAGTTATTGAGTCAGCAACTGTTTTGTATTGTATTGAAATAACATTATCAACATTTGAAATAACGTTTTTAATTTCGGTATCTTTATCAACAACAGGTGTTTCTGGTTTATTTGGTTTTGGATCTTCTTTTTTATTTCCACAAGATGAAGCAACTAGTGGTAAAGAAAATGTTGCTGCTGATATAACAGCTAAACTGTTTAATAATTTTATTTTTTTCATTATTTTTATTCCTTTTAAAATTTATTATTATTTTATTTTTTACACAAAAATTTTATTACTTTTTAAAAGTCAATATTTAAAAAATGAAAATATTTTGAATCAATGAAAAAATGTAATTCTATAAAATTTAGGATTTTTATCATTTATATTTTTTTATATTAAAATAATCTAAAAAAAGCCAACTAGTTATATTGACTTTTTTTAATAAGAATGAGACTTAATTATTTTGCATTTTTTGCATTTTTGGAATCATTAAAGAATTTTTGTAAACGAGATGACTTACGTGAACCTTTATTTACGTGAAAAACACCTTTTTGAACAGCGGTAGCAATAATTGAATGTGCTGCATTTACAAGTTCTTCTGCTTTTTTATCATTAGCTAGTATTGCTTCTCTAGCAGCTCTAATAGCTTTACGTACTCTTGTTTTCATTGCATTGTTACGTGTATTAGCGTGAGCCATTTTTGCAATACTTTTTTGTTTTGATTTTATATTTGCCATAATTAGCCTCCCTTTTTTCATTTTGTTTTGATTGAAAAAATCCTTATTATTATATTTTAAAAAATATTTTTTAGAAACTTTATTTATACAAGATCAAATTCTCTTAATATAATTTTTTGAAAATCAATAAGAACATTTTTTCTAATATTTATATTACTCGTTATTTACTTGCTTCTTAGTTTCTTCTTCCAATTGAATATCTAAGTGTTTCTTAAACTCAAAAAACAACATAAATGCTCCAACTATAGAAGCAAATGGTACAGCTAGTCCGGCCAAGCAAACAATTGCCCCTGTGTTATTTTTTAGTTTAAAACCTTCGACGATAGTTAAAATAAAGAAGATGAGTTTTGCAACACTTATTCCCAATCCCATTGATGAAATAAAAAACATAATAAATCCAAAACTAACCGAGTCGATCCCTGGATTTTGTTGATAATATTTATAAATATAAGGAGTAAGAGTCATAAATATCATTATTAAAAAAACTGGTATGGATACAAAACTTAACACAATGTATGTTAGTGAATAATTTTTTGCTTTTCTGTAATCAATCATTTTTCTCCAAAATTTTACGTTTATTTTTTGTATATAATGCATGTAAATTATGTTTAGTAGCCAACAATCTTATTTTTTAACTTAGGAGCATATTTTTTACAAAATAATCACCTATTTTAAGGGTTTATTTAATATTCTTCTACGATATTTTTTAATTGAAAATATTTTCTTATACTAGTTTCTTTTATTCTAATTTCATTACGTTCACCCATTTTTTAATTCAATTTCTAACAAAAAATAGTTGCTTTATTTCTTTTATAAACAATATTATGTAGAATGGCTATTAATGTTTTTTAGTTTATACTAGATTAATTAGTTTTTTTATGCTGCTCTTATCTTTCATATTTTATTTTAGCCATATTTTTTCAAAGAAAATGAATAAAGTTTATTTTAATCATTTATAACAATAGTGACTTTATTTATGGTAATCATTTTTCTTATTAAATATTTTTTTATATAATAAAAACCTAAAAAATTATAAGAAGATATTATCGAAAAGAAAAGTAGAACAGTTTTAACACTTTTATCATTCTTCCTTGGAGGTATGGGCATTGATAGATTTTATGCTGGAAGAATAGGATTGGGCGTAGCTAAATTGCTTACTTTTGGTGGTTTCGGAATTTGAAGCGCTTGTTGATTTTATTCTTGCTGTGTGCGGCCAACAAAAAGATGGTAATGGTAATTTAATTAGTGAATGATAATTTTCTATAAATAATAAAACTTACAGTTCTTGTAGGTTTTATTTTGTTCATTGCAAGATTTTATTTAAAATAAATTCATAGATATATCATTTCTTTAATGTATAATCATTTTATACAAGTGAATATCACGAGTTGCAGCAATGCGACTCTTTCTATTTTTTGTAGGAGGTTTTATGAATTGAAAAAATTATTTAATTGATAAATTTAATGATGAAGTTATTGATGTGAAATTATCAAAAAATGACATGTCAACAATGGATTTGGTGGTTACATCTAAATATCAAGATATTGAGAAGGTAAATTTATTAACACAAAAAATTAATAATGTTTTAGATGAATTAGATTCAAGCAAATTTAATTTTGACAATTTAGTAGTTGAATCAAAAGGTTTTGAAATTGACCTTGAATGAAAAAACTTAATTGACGGAGAAAAAATTGTAGTTGTTCTAAATAAATCGATTAAGGGGAATGAAAAATTTATTGGAGAATTAGTTTCTCATTCTGAAGAATTGTTGAATGTAAGATGAAACTGCAAGGGTCAATTTAGAAATCAAGAAATTAGTAGAAGTGATATTAAAAAAATTGAAAGGTATATTAAATATTAAGTTATGGCAAAAAAAGAAACAAATCTAAATTACAAGAAAGCATTATACGAAACTATTATTGGTTACAAGAATAGTTTGAATTTACCAGTTGAAGGATTACTAGAAACATTTGGTTCTGAAACTTCAAAAATAATAAACAAGAAAATAGATCCAGATGCAGAGATTATATTTGAAATTGATAACGATAAACAAGAAGTATCAATTTTTAATAATAAAATTTCAGTCGTTGAAGATGATTCAGAAATTATTAATGAGACTGGATATCTAGCGCCAATATCATTTATCGAATTAAAAAATGCTAAAAAAATAAAAAAAGATGTTGAGGTTGGTGATTCAATAAAAATTGAATTAGCACTATTTGAAATTCTTAATGAAGCGAAGAAAGCTAAGGCAAGCAACCCTCTTCATAGTGAAAACGCTAAGACATGTTTAAAAACCATTGAATCAACATTAAAACAAGGTATTAAATTGCTTCAAAAACAACAAATTTTTGATAAATACTCAAAATTAATAGGAAAATCTGTGAAAATCATGTTTAACTCTAAAAACAAAAACGGTTCTTGAAACGTTCAATTAGTTGAAGATAACGTTTCTGCTTATTTACCTGCTAATCTTGTTAATTCAAAAAGAAACATTAAGCCAGGTTCTTATGAAGACGCGATTGTTGAAAGTGTAGATCCAGAGACCAAATTTAATCAAGTTTGCGTCTCTCTAGATTCTCCGAAAATAGTTGAAGATCTTTTAAGAAACAGTATCCCAGAAATTAACCAAGGTTTAATTGAAATTGTGAACTTAGTAAGACAGCCTGGTGAAAGGTCAAAAGTAGCTGTTAAAAAGACTAACCTATCATCAGCTGATTTTGATGTTTATGGTGCAATTATAGGCCCTAATGCATCAAGAATTGAATCAATTATTTCTCAATTAAAAGGTGAGAAAATTGATGTTGTTCTATATAGTGAAAATCCAATTGAATTTATATCCAATGCCCTTAGCCCAGCAAAAGTTGTGGATATCAAAGTTAAAGATGCCGAAAAAGGCAAATATCTTGCAATAGTTCCTGATAATGCCGTTACCTTAGCAATTGGACGTAGAGGAATAAATGCATCATTAGCATCTAATTTAACCAATAATAATATTGATATTATAAGTGTGAGCGATGCAAGATCTAAAAAAATCCAATTTGATGAAACATTGGTTGATGAACTTACACAAATGTTCCAAAATAAAAAATCAGATATTTTTACTAGAAGACAAAGTAACAGAAGAACAAGGAGAGGCAACTCATACAATAATAATAACTACTTATCATCAACCGATTTTGATTTAGATATTGCGCAATACAAAGAAAAAGAATCTGAAGATTTTGATATTGCTTCAAATGGTTATGAAGATTTAGATTTTGAAGAACTATTTAGAAAACACTCAAGTGAAAATGTTGAGAAAACAATTTCTGATGATATAGAAACAGAACAAATTAAAAAATCATTTTCAAACAAAAAATCTGAAGCCCAATTAAAAAGTGAAGCTGAAAAAGTTATTGAAGAGTTTGAAGTAGACGAAGATCTTTCATCATTTGGACTTGATGGTGATTTCGATATAAGTGATTTTGACGATGAAGATTGAAATTAATAAAATTTTCAAAAGAAAATGTATTATCACAAACCAAATTATTGAAGCTAATAAGCTCATACGCTTTGACTATGACAAAAAAAACAATATAATAACTTTGGATATTCAAAAGAATAAAAAAGGTCGGGGTGCATATTTTCTTCCATCTGAAGAAAACTGACAAAAAATAGTGAAGACTAGAGGTTTAAATAGAGCCTTTCGCACAAAAGTTTCAAATGAAACTTATAAATCTATAGAACAACAACTAGAGGAGCACGCATGTCTAAAAAAGATACAAGAATAAGTAATGTAAATGCAGTTAAGGACCAATTGTCTTCTGTAAAAACAGAAGTTAAAAATGGAGTTTTCATTTTTACAAACAATATGACAGTTGGAGAATTTGCAGAAAAGGTAAAAATTTCAGCGAATGCAATAATTAAAAATTTTCTATTAAAAGGGAAAATGATTCAAATAAATCATGTCCTTGAAGAAGAAGATATAGCAGAAATTTGTCTAGAACATAATCTAGATTTTAAGAAAGAAACTTCAATTGATGCAAGTAATTTCCTCAATACAGTTGTTTTTGAAGATGATCCAAAGGATTTAACTAAAAGGCCCCCAGTTGTTACGGTTATGGGTCATGTTGACCACGGAAAGACTACACTAGTTGACTATATTAGAAAAACTAAAGTTGCGCAAAGTGAAAGTAGTGGTATTACTCAACACACAGGAGCTTACCAAGTAAATCATAATAATAGTCTAATTACATTTATTGACACTCCAGGTCACGAAGTATTTACTGAGATGAGATCTCGTGGAGCTAAAATAACAGATATTATTATATTAGTTGTTGCAGCAGATGACGGAATAATGCCTCAAACTATTGAAGCAATAGAATTAGCAAAACAAGCTAAAGTGCCTTTAATTATTTTTATTAATAAAATGGATAAACCGAATAAAAATATTGAAAAAATCAAAAATCAATTACTTGAACATGATGTTGTTATTGAAGAATATAAAGGTGATACACCTGTAGTGTATGGTGCCGCTAAGATTGGTCAAGGTGTTGATGAACTTCTAAGTTCAATAGTTTTATTAAGTGATTTATTAGATTTAAAAGCTAACTATAATAGATACCCAATTGGAACAGTTATTGAAAGTAAAGTTGATACCGGATTAGGTGTTATGACTAAAATTATTATTGAAAATGGAACTCTTGAAAAAGGAGATTTCATTGTTGCCGGTTCATGTTATGGACGTGTGAAATCAATAAGCAACACTTTAAATGAATTAATTAATAAAGCAACTCCAGGTGATCCAGTTACTATAACAGGACTAAATAATCTACCTCTTGCGGGAGATAGATTTATTGGATTTGATGATGAAAAATTTGCCAAGAAGATAGCTGAGGATAAAGCCAAAAAAGATAAAGCAACTGAATTAATGAATAGAAATACACAAGTTATTAATCTTGATTCAAACAAGAAAATATTTAACGTAATAATTAAATCAGATGTACAAGGTACTGCGGAAGCGGTTAAGTCAACAATTAATGGCATGAGTAACGAAGAAGCTGTTATTAATGTTGTATCAGCTTCTGCGGGTCAAACTAATAATAATGATTTATTATTAGCACAATCTTCAAATGCGATAATTATTAATTTTAATGTTAAGCCTTCTGCTAATATCAAGCAAACAGCAAAGCAACAAAAAGTTACAATGACTTATTATAAAGTCATCTTAAAGGTTCAAGAAGACATGCGAGCACTTCTAGATGGCGAAAGAAAAGTTATTTATGAAGAAAAGAAAATTGGTTCAGCTCATATTATTAAGTTATTTAAGTACTCAAAAGTAGGAATAATTGCTGGAAGTATGATGGACGAAGGTGTTGTTAAAATTGGATGTAAAGTCAAAGTATTTAGAAATAAAAAAATGGTATATCAAGGTGTTATAGAAACCTTACAAAGAGAAAAAAATCAAGTTAAAGAAGTTGTAAACGGAAAAGATTTTGGAACACATATTAAAGGTTTCAATGATATTAAACAAGATGACATTTTAGAATTTTTTGAAGATGTCGCAGTGCCTTTCAATTAATTAAATATCAAGGAGTTATTAATTTATGGATATTAGTAAATTTATAAAAAACATCCCAGATTTTCCTAAAGAAGGAATCGCTTTCAAAGATATATGCCCATTACTAGCTAATGGTGAAGCTTTTAACTATACAATAAATAAAATGGCTGAATTATGCAAAACAGCTGATGTTATTGTAGCTCCTGATGCTCGTGGTTTTATTTTTGGTTCACCAGTTGCATTCTTGCTTAAAAAACCTTTTATTATGGTTAGAAAACCTGGTAAATTGCCTGGTGAAAAATTTATCGAAAGTTATGAACTAGAGTATGGTGTTAATACATTAGAAATGCAAAAAGATCTAATTAAACCAAATCAAAAAGTTGCTATTATTGATGATGTTTTAGCTACATCAGGAACAATAAAAGCAATTATTAATCTTGTTGAAAAACAAGGTGCTAAAATTGATAAGGTAGTTCAACTTTTGGAATTAACTAAACTAAAAGGAAGACAAATATTAGAAGACAAAGGAATAGAAGTTCATTCCCTCATTAAGGTGTAAACAATATGAACAAAAAAAATAAAGACATAAACTTTAAAAAGTGATCTAATAACATTGAACAAGTTTATTTTGAAAATTCAACATATAAATTTAACAATAGATATTTGGTTACTTTAGCCTTGTATGTGGCTTATTTTTTTGTTGCATCATTTGTGCCCTATATGGGCTATTTTTTCATAGGGCCAACTGTTCTAACAATACTCCCAGTTATTGTTGTAGTAGCTGCATTTCATCTAGGTTTGATTGGAGCAATAGCGGCTGGAGTTTCGTTTGGTCTATGATCTTTTTCAGCGGCTTTCTTTTATGGACAACTAAAATATCAAAATTTTGATATTGCAGTTATTCCTAGAATTATTTTAGCTTTATTAGTATATGCATTAGTAAAAATAATAAAGATGCATAAAAGACCTAATGTTATTAAATTTGTTGTATTAGGTTTTATAAGTACAATTTTAAACGTAGTTTTAGTTATTTCTTCACAACATATACATAATGCTTATATTGGAAAAATAAGAGGAATTCTAGGCGTAAAAGAATGAATAATTACTCATATTCCAACATTAATATTAGAACCTTTATCTTCAATTCTTATTAGTTTTTCTTTGTTTAGAATAATTAATCACGAAAGAAAAAAATTATTAGTTCTTAATAAAATATCCTTCTAGTTCTTATTTTTAAAATCTAAATTTACTGAAAAAACTTAATTTTTTAGATACTGTGTAACTAGATTGATAAGTTTTAAAATATGATTCATTAACTATTGTTCCAAATAAAGTTATGTGGGTTAATGCAAAAATGTAAATGGAAATATAAATTAGCGAGGCTCACGATTCATATTGTTTATAGTTTGTTTGACTAATTATTAAAGGGAAAATTAATGTGAGTAATGCAAACGGAATTGTAGTTACTATTACTCCAGGGAAAACAAGACTCCAGCTTATTTTAAAACTAGGAGCTGTTTTAAATAATATTGAGTATCCTAAATAAAGAAAAATAAATAAGTAAATTGGGAAGGTTGTATAAAAGAATATTTCTGCATTTACAAAAGGCTTAAACACATCATAGAAGAATAAATAAATTAATCCTGCAATAGTTAATGAAACACTAAGTCCAATAACTATTAATAAACCTTTTATTCTATTTGTTATATAGTTTCCTAAATCATGATGTTCAAAAACATAGTTTTGGCTGTAAACAAATTTAGCTCAGCCGCTAGAAGACATTCACAAAGAAACAGAAAGTAACAAGATAATTGATCATATAAATCCAGCTTTGCTGTTTTCTTGGAATGTTTTTATTGTTTTTCCAAAACCTTGTGTAAATTCATCAATACCTGGAATTATGTGATCTAGAATAACTGATGTAAACAGCTGTCAATATCTTTGATTCTCTTGGCTATTATTAATAACTTTTATTGGTCAAAGAAAAGCAAAAACAATTGTAATAATAGGTATGAAACTAATCAAAAAATGAAAAGCTAGAGAAACCGGAATAAAAGCTATATCATTACTGGTTAGTTTTTTGTATGTTCTATCAATCATTTGTTGAGTTTTATTTTTATTTTTCCATGCTAATTTTGGTGTAGCGATTCAAAGAATAATCATTATCAAAAATTTTATACCTTTACCAAAAAAACCAACACGTTGGTCATCGGGTTGAATTATGTTCCGGGCAAAAGAAGATTTTTTAATTTGCTTCTTATATTCTTTTTTAATTTTGAAACTATTTAAGCCTGTAAGTATTTCTTTATTTTGTTTATTATTCATTTGATGCAAATTATATTATAAAAATACACCTCATACTTGAGATGATAAGTTTTTTCAATTCAATATTAAATTTAATTTAATTGATAGCTAGTTATATTTCTATTTTAATATTCTATTCTTTAGAACAAAAAAAATCACCGTGGTCTGGTGATATGGCTGCCCCAGTTAGATTCGAACTAACGCGTGTCGGTACCAAAAACCGATGCCTTACCGCTTGGCTATGGGGCAAAATGGTGGAGGGGGAGGGATTCGAACCCCCGAACCGTTAGGAAGTGGGTTACAGCCACCCGCGTTTGGCCGCTTCGCTACCCCTCCATTTGCGACTATTATTATAGTATAAAAAATAATAAATTAGTATTTTTTTTATTATTCCCATTTTAATTAAAACTTATGAAGTGTATTTGTGACTGTTTTTAATATTTATCCAATTGTATTTAATGTATATATAGATTTCTTATAGAGATGTTTACTAGAAATAAATTAGTTCTGAAATTTACTAGTAATTAATTTATTTGGAGTGAATATATGAATATAACTAAGAATCTTATTTATAAGTTTTATTTTAATTTAAATATTAGGTATATATATTATAATTTATATTAAGGTTAAATATTTATTAGCAAATATACCTATAAAATAGTCGTTTGGAGATAATTATGGCAAATAAATTAACAGAAAAAACATTAAGTAGACTTTCTAAAAAATATAAATTAAGTAAAAGCACGAATTTAATTTCGTTTATTAATGAAAATCCCGAAAATTTTGAAAACATTGAGTTATATCAAATAGCACAATATTTCGATTCCAAGAGAAGAGGGGAAAAACCATACTACATAGAATTAGAAACATTAGAATTAATTAAAAATAGACTTCCTGAAATTAAAAAGAAGGACATATACATTGTTGATCCAATTTGTAGTGTTGGCATTTTTCTTCCAATGCTAATTGAAAAATATGGCAACAAAGATAAAATTTCTTTTGAGTTTTTTGATAAAGATCCTGAAACTATCGAAGTTGCGAGAGCACTTTGGAAGTTGGAAAGCCATAAGAGAAATATATCTATGTCATTTCAAAAGAAGGAATTTTTAAATAAGCGTGTGAATAAAAATATAGATCTTATGATCGGTAATTTTCCAAACGCTAGAACAGCACATAGAGTTATAAGAAAAGAACACCCAGGCTTAGTAAAAGGTCATAAGCAAATTCAATCATATTCAACTATTTATGTTAAGAAAGCTTTTGTATGATCAGAATACATTGTGTCAATAGTACCTAAAAATTTCCTATTCACTGATGAATATAAACCTGTTAGAGATGTTATGTCTAAGACAAATATTCATAACATTATAGATATGGATACAAAAGGATTTTTTAATCTAAAAAATGAAAATATTATTTTATTTAATGACTTCAAAACTAAGTTGGATTATTCAAATAGAGTGAGTGTTTACTCAATGAAATTTAAGAGAGATCACCATGTTAACCAAAAATTACTAACATCAAAAACTTATCCAAACTGAATTATCTATAGAAATGGTTTTTTTTCAAGAATAGCTCGTTCACTAAAATTAAATACCTTTAACATTTCTAGAAATGTAATTCCTAATATCACAGATGATCCCTATAATGCATATTGGGTTATTCGTGGAGATAACTTTGATGAGAATTCAAAGATAGTGAAAATCCCTGAAACAGATATTTATGTACATGATGATGAAATTGTTTCAAATACAAACTTGTCAAAAACGCTTCATAGACCAGATTTATATGTTTTAAAATCTACTCTTGAAAAAATGCAAGTAGATCAAAAACCAAGAGATACAGCTGCTAGTGAAAAATTGATTATTTTAGAACTTAAAGAAAACGAGAGAGAACTAACTGAGGAAGATATTAAAATGTTGAATAGTTCTGATTTTAAAAACTATTTCAATATAGCAACTAACTTTTCATCAAGATCAAAAACTGTTGATAGTATCACGTCATTTTATTTAGGTAAATTGGACGACCAAGAAGAAAAAGACTTAAGTGAAACAACATCCATTTCGCTTGATGAAACAATGACTGATGAATTTGATGTATCTAAAATTGAATTCAAAGACGAAGATGATGATTATGATGAAGAAGATAACAATTAAAATACTTAAGGATTAAATATGAAAAAAATAGCAATAAACGGATTCGGAAGAATAGGAAGACTATCACTAAGACATTTAGTTCAAACTAATGAAAAAAATGTTGAAGTTGTAGCAATTAATGATTTAACAAATATTGAAATGTTAGCTCATTTATTAAAATACGATACAGCCTTTGGCCCATTCAACGCAAAGGTTGAAACAACTGAAAATGGAATAGTTGTTAATGGAAAAGAGATAAAGGTTTTTTCAGAAAAAGACCCTGAAAAATTACCATGAAAAGAATTAAACATTGATGTTGTTCTAGAATGTACTGGTTTTTTTGCCAAAAAAGAAGGAGCTATAAAACACATAAACGCGGGTGCTAAAAAAGTTATAGTTAGTGCACCTTCTAGCAAGGATGTAAAAACAGTAGTTTATAATGTTAATCACCAAATTCTAAATGCCGATGATCAAATAATATCTGCCGCCTCATGTACGACTAATTGTTTAGCACCTGTTGTAAAAGTTTTAGTAGATAATTTTGGAATTAAAAATGGATTTATGACAACTGTCCATGCTTTTACAGGAGACCAAATGTTGCAAGATGGTCCTCATAGAAAGGGAAACTTAAGAAGAGCTAGAGCGGCTTCTCAAAATATTGTTCCTGCAACTACAGGTGCTGCTAAAGCTATTGGTTTAGTGATTCCTGAAGCAAGCGGCATTTTAGATGGCGTTGCGTTACGTGTCCCAACAATAACCGGTTCTTATGTTGACTTAACTGTTCAGTTAGAAAAAGAACCATCAGTTGAAGAGATTAATAAAGCTTTTGAAAAAGCGGCAAATCAATCATTTAAATATGAAGTTGATGAAATTGTTTCATCAGATGTAATTGGTTCAACATATGGATCAATATTTGATTCAACACTTACAAAGATTCAAGAAGCCAACGGTACTAAATTATATAAATTAGGTGCATGGTACGACAACGAAATGTCTTATGTTTCTCAATTAGTAAGAACATTAGTATATGTTGCCAAACTAAAATAAATTGTTATTGAAATCAGTTGCTTTGCATCTGATTTTTTTTATAAAAAAAACTACAATAAGTAGTTTGGTCATCTAAGATGATATGGTACACCGTACAGGGTTCGAACCTGTGACCCAATGGTTAAGAGCCATTTGCTCTACCGGCTGAGCTAACGGTGCATATAACAAGTAGAATTATATTACACTCACAGATAATTAATAAATATTTTTAGATAAAGTGGAATTACTAAATTATTTGAATTTTTTTATCTTAGAAAAATATCTAATAAAAAATACTTTTTTAGCAAATATTATTAATATAATAGTAACTATATATGAAATCAAAAAATGAAGAAAGCCAAAATAACGGATTTAGTTTATTTTCAAAATGAACAATCCGTAGAATATCTTTTATTGGAATACTAATTGCAATTAGTGTTGTTTTTGTTATTATCAGTGTTTCAATTTTTCCTATCGCTTCATTGCCAAGTATTAAAATTTCTTTTATAGGTCTTCCTATTAAAATTAGTGGTTTTATTTTTGGACCTGTTGTTGGAGGATTAGTTGGACTTATAAGTGATGTAATTTCATTCTTATTTGTTCCTTCGTTTTATAACCCTTTATATACGCTAGCAACTATGATTGATGGAATAGTTGCAGGAATCATTGGCTGAATATTCTTGAGACTGTTTAAATTTTATTTTAGCGGAGAATTTAGAGACAAATACTTTCAAAACAAAATGTCTTTTTTATACAATAAATATCTAGACTTAAAGATAACTAATCTAGAAGATCAAAAAGTTAGAAAATTAGAAGATAAAATGATTTTATTAAATGAAAAAAGAAAGAAAATTAGATTATCAAGTTCCTCATCAACATTGTTAAATGTTAATTTGATTGTTGCTATTTCTATTTTACTAATAATTATCATGTTCATTTTTTGATTAATTGGCAAGCAAACCAGTCAATACATTTTAGATCAAGGAATTGTTAAAAATAGATGGGCTTTAGTAGCTATTATGTGTTCTGGATATGCTGCTATGTTGGTTTTTCTTGTTTTAACAAGATTGTTTATGAACCATAAAAAGTTTTTAGTTATTGTCCCTATTGTTATTTTCTCAGCATTAATTGAATTAATAAATGTTCCTTTATTGTCTTTAGCTGATTTGAAATCATTATCTCAAGGTGAAAATAAATCAATATTTGTTTTCATTATTCAACACACATTTATGTCGCCTGTAAAAATTTGATTTAATATGTTTGTTATTTTCTTTACATATAACATTATTGCGAGTCTAATTTACAAAAATAATGATATTTGCTACTAAATAAACAAATAATTTAATAAATAAAAAAATCCTGTTTTGTAGGATTTTTTAGTCAATTTAATGAAATGGTACGTCCTAGAGGACTCGAACCTCCGACCCAATGGTTAAAAGCCATTTGCTCTACCGCCTGAGCTAAGGACGCATCTTATGTTCTGCTTTGCAAAACATATGGTGCCCAGAACTGGACTTGAACCAGCACGGTATTGCTACCGAGGGATTTTAAGTCCCTTGCGTCTACCATTCCGCCACCTGGGCTCATTAAAAAATGCTTTTATATTATACAAGGAAAAAATAAAATGTAAAATGTATTTTTTTTATAAATTTTTTATGTTTAAATAATTAAACAATTAATTAATTTAAAAGTTATTATTTTAATAATAAAAAAACAACTGTATTGATTATGTAAAACTTTTTTACTTGCTTATTTCAATATTTATTTAATTTATAATACTATTATGAATTTTAATAACAAGAAAACATATTTTATAGATTTAGATGGCACCTTATTAGATAAGTATGGCATTAACAGAATTAGTAGAAAAAATATTATGGCTATTCGTGTACTTAAGAATTTTGCTAATGTTGTTTTATCAACCGGTAGAAGTTTTTATGATCATAGAGTTAAACAAACAATGTATCAATTAGGTTTAAATGATATCATTAATGCAAGCGGTGCACAAATATATAGAAATGGTGTTTTGCAATGACAAAATACTTTAAATTTAGAATTAGTGAAAGAAATTGCTAGCTGAGCTAAAAAAAATAAAATTATTTATGCTATTTTTGATGATAAAGGCGATTTTTTATATACTAATAACTGTTTTGATTACTTTGTAAATAAAATGATTTTAAATAAGAAATTTACAAAAATATTTTCTAGAAAAATTAAGAATCCTGTTGAACATAGTGGTGTTGTTAAAATAGCCTTGGTTAATAAAAATAAATTTAAAGCTAAACAACGCCAGGAAGAGTTTCGTAAAATATTTGGAGATAGAACAAACTCGTTTTTAGCAAGTAATAACTATATTCTTGAGATTACTAATAAAGAAGCTAACAAAGGCAAGGCAATTGATGTTTATTGTGAAATGTTTGATCTAGACACTAAAAATACGGTTCATATTGGTGATTCTATGTCTGACGCAGCTGTTAAAGGCCATGTTGGTAAACTAGTAGCAATGGAAAACTCAGTTCCTGAATTAAAAGAAATTGCTGATGAAATTGCGCCTAGCTTCAAAAAAAGTGGTATTTATAAATATTTCACACAACCATCTAAAAATAAAAAAGGAGAAAACAATGATTAAATTAGGTAGTCATATTTCTTTTAAAGCCCCAAACTATCTAGAAGGGGCGGCAAGGGAATCTATTAGTAATGGAGCTAATACAATGATGATTTATTTAGGAGCTCCTCAAAATGTTAAAAGAGTTGATGTCTCTAACTATAAATTAGAGGAATATATTAATAATTATTCAGATAAGATTTCACAAGAAGATATTGTGGTTCATGCACCTTATATAATTAATCCTTCTTCACCAGAAAAAAATAAATTTGCAATTGATTTTTTAATTCAAGAAATTAAAAGAATGAATTATGTTGGTGCTAAATATTTAGTATTACATCCTGGTGCACACACCAAATTTGATAGACAAGATTCAATAAATACTTTAATTAATTCATTAAGAACAGTAATTAATAAAACTGAAAATGTTGTTATTTGTATTGAAACTATGGCCGGTAAAGGAACAGAGGTTGGAACTAATTTTAAAGAATTAAAATTTGTTTTAGATAGTATTCAAAATGATAGAGTGCAAATATGTTTAGATACATGTCATGTTTGAGACGCGGGTTATGATATAAAAAAATATGATGAGTTCAAAGCCGAAATTAATAAATTTGATTTATTAAAGAATATTAAAGTTATTCACTTAAATGATTCAAAAAATGATTTATCAAGTCACAAAGATAGACACGCAAATATAGATAAAGGTTTTATAGGACTTGAGTCATTAAGAAAATTTGTACATGATAAGGATTTCGATAACATTCCAATTATTTTAGAAACACCATGAACCGATAATGGTCCTATCTATGATAAGGAAATAGAAATGCTTTTAAAATAAAACAAAACCTCGGAAATCCCAAGGTTTATTATTTTATTTCTTTTCTTTGTGGTTGGTGTGTTTATTACATTTAGCACAGTATTTTTTAATTTCCACTTTTTCAGGGTGTTCTTTTTTATTTTTTTTGCTAATGTAATTTTCCATTTTGCATTCAGTGCAAAATAATGTAAAACCTTCTCTTGCCATATTTCCTCCGTTGTGTAAATGTAAAAAATCTTTTTCTATTATATATTAATTAATATATTTAGTTATTAAGTTTTGCGGCAATTTTTTGTAATTTTTTAATTGCTTTAGAAACGCTATCATATGCAGCAGCTCTAGTGGTAGCTGTTTCATCAGCTATTTCTTGGTAGGATAAGTCCTCAAAAAAATAAAGTTGAAAAGCTTGTTTTTGTGTTTGAGTTAATAAAGATCCGTATTTTTCAAATAAATTTATTAGTTCTTCAATGTTTTCAATATTTGTTCTATTGCTCATCAATCATTAAATCCTTTGTAATTTGGTATAGAAAGTTTTCTAGGTCAAATTCTTGAAGATCTTCTAAGCCTTCTCCTAGCCCTATGTATTTAACATTTAAGTCAAACTCGTCTTTTATTGAAAGAACTATTCCGCCCTTTGAAGTTCCGTCCATTTTTGTAAGAATAATACCCGTTGGATTTGCTACTTCTTTAAATGATCTTGCTTGACTAACGCCATTTTGACCTGTTGTTGCATCCAAAACCAATAAGCATTCATGAGGTGCGTTATTTTGAAACTTTTTAATAATTCCATACATTTTTTCAAGTTCTTTCATTAAATTAACTTTGTTTTGGAGACGACCGGCTGTATCTATAAGCAATAGATCATATTGATCATTTTTAGCTCTGTCTAAAGCTTCATAAACTACACTTGAAGGATCAGCTCCTTCTTTAACAGGTTTAACTATATCAGCATTGACTCTATTAGCTCATACTTCTAGTTGACTTACCGCTCCTGCTCTAAAAGTATCTGCTGCAGCAATTAGAACTTTTTTACCTTCTTTTATATATTTATGAGCAATTTTAGCTATTGAAGTAGTTTTACCTGAACCATTTACTCCAACAAAAATAAATATGTTTAATCTATCATCTTTATAATTTAATGTTGTATCAACAAGACTTTTATTTGTATAAATAACAAACATTTGATCTGCAACTAATTCTCCTATTTGCTTAGGATTAGTAATATTTCTAGCTCTAACTTCCTTTTTTATGTGTGTGATAATTGCATATACTAATTCAGAGTTAATATCGCTCATTATTAAAATTTCTTCAAGTTCTTCAAAGAATTCTTCGTCTATTTCTTTATATTTATTTTGAAGATCAAAAATCTTTTTTCCTAGAGAAGAAGACTTAGATAACCCGGCACTATATTTATCTAATTTATTACTTTTTATTAATTTTTCTTCATCTTTCTTCTCTAATTCTTTTTGTTTTTCTTCAAGTGTTTTCTTTCCAAATATTTTACTTTTTAAATAACTAAAAAAACCCATATTTACCTCTTTTATTATTATTTCTAATAAATTTATTTAATTTTATCAATATATTTCTAAAAGAAAGGAACTTTTTATTTATATGTTTGTTTAACAATAAATTCCAATAAATATATAAATTGACAATACTTAATTAATTTTAGAGTTTCATTTGCAAAGATATAAAGAATAAATAAAGGTTTTAACATTATGGTATTAAAATACATTTAAAGAATTTTTATATAAATTAATAGGGAGAATTATGTTAGATAAAGAACAACAATTAGTTGCTTCAATGCGTGGGATTGCTATTGATTCAATAAATGAAGCAAAAGGTGGACACTTGGGTATGGCTATAGGAGCCGCGAATATAACATATGCTTTACTAGGAAAAGAAATGATATTTTCACAACAAGATCCAAAATGAATGAATAAGGATAGATTCATTTTAAGTGCGGGACATGGGTCAATGTCATATTATTCAATTATGCATTTCTTAGGTTTATTGTCAATTGAAGATATGAAGAGTCATAAAAAACTACATTCAAAAACTCCTGGACATCCGGAAATTGAAATGTTTGAGCATGTTGATGCCTCTACAGGACCACTAGGCCAAGGTATTGCTATGGGAGTTGGTATGGCTATTGGTCAAAAATATTTGCAAGAGAAATATAATAAAGATAATTATGAAATATTTAATCATAAAGTGTTTGTGCTTCATGGTGACGGTTGTTTACAAGAAGGCGTTTCATTAGAAGCTATTCAATTAGCAGGAACATTAAATTTAAAAGACCTAATTTTAATTCATGACTATAATGGTATTCAAATAGATTCTGAAACTAAAGATGTTAATAATATTGATTTTTTAAGTTACTTCCAATCAAATAATTTTAATGTTTTTGATGTTGAAAGAGATAAACCAAAATTAATAATTGATGCAATTCAAAAAGCAAAAAACAGTGATAAACCTTCCTATATAAGAGTTCATACAACTATTGCAAAGTACGCTCCAAATGAAGGCACTCCAAAAGGACATAATGGTGTCTTAAATTCTGAACAAACAGTTGAATTTAAAACTAAACTAGGTTTAAAAAATACTATTCCATTTGAATATTCAAAAAATGTATATGCCTATGGAAAAGAGTTATTAGACCAAAAAGAATTTGAATACAATAAATGATTAAAGATGTTTAATCAATATAAAAAAAATTTCCCCAATGAATATAATGAGCTTGTTAAATTACAAAATAATGAACATGTAAAATATAATTTTAGCGATGTTATTTTTGAAGAAACTAATAAGGCTACTAGAAATTATTTTGTTCCAATTATGAAAAAGATAGAAGAACAATATCCTTTCATTTTGGGTGGTTCTGCTGATTTAGCCGGAGCAACAAAAATTAAATTTAGTAAAGAAATAAAAGATGGCGGCCAATACATTAAATATGGAATTAGAGAATTTGCAATGGTTGCAATTAATAATGGAATAATGTTAGCAACAAATATGAAAACTATTTCTTCAACATTTTTAGTATTTGCTGATTATGAAAAGGCAGGATTGAGATTAGGTTCATTAATGTCATTGCCTGGAATTCATGTATTTACTCATGATAGTTATGGAGTTGGTGGAGATGGCCCATCACATCAGCCCTTCGATCAATTACCTATGTTGAGAGCTATGCATAATATGAAAGTTATTAGGCCATGTGATGAAAGCGAAGTTAGATTAGCTTTTGAGTATGCTTTAAATCAAAGAAATGTACAAACATCAATTATTGGATGTAGGCAAAATATTAAATCGTTTAATAAAATAGAACATTTTACTCCAGCATATGTTATTCAAGGGGATAATAAGTTTGATATTTCTCTTCTAGCTACAGGTAGTGAAGTTTCATTAGCTGTAGAGACTGCGAATGAGTTAAGAGAAAAATATAATATTAGTGCTCAAGTTGTTTCAGTTCTTTTATTGCAAGATTTGGTTAAAAATAATAAATTAGCAAATGAATTAGGCTTAAATAAAAAACCTATGTTTGCAATTGAAGCATCATCAGATTCAATGTGATATCAATTAAGTAAATTTAATAAAATAGATGCGCATTTAGCAGAAGGATTTGGTTATTCAACAAGTGGTGAAGAAGTTTTTAGAGTAAAAGGATTTACAAAAGAAAATATTTCAAAAAAAGTTGTTGATTTTCTAAATGAAAATAATTAACTATTTAATTCTAATAAAATTATTATTTTATAGTTTTAACATTTAAAAATATAATTACATATAATAATAAGTATATGTCTATTTTTAAGTTAAAGTCCAGCTATAAACCTTCCGGCGATCAGCCTCAAGCAATTGATAATATTATTAGAAAAATTAAGGAAGGTGAAAAATATCAAGTTTTAAAAGGTGTTACCGGTAGTGGTAAAACTTTTACTATTGCGAATGTTATTAAAGAATTTGATAGACCTGTTTTGGTTTTATCTCACAATAAAACATTAGCTAGTCAACTTTATAGCGAGCTAAAATCTTTTTTTCCTGAAAATAATGTTGAATATTTTGTTTCTTATTTTGATTATTATAGACCAGAAGCTTATCTTCCAAGCAGTGATACATATATTGATAAAACTAGTAAGACGAATAAAGATTTAGATGCGATGAGGCTTAGTGCGATGAATTCTGTTTTAACAAAAAAAGACACAATTATTGTTGCTAGTGTTAGCGCAATTTATGGAGCGCTTAGCCCTGAAGAATATTATGCATCTGTGCTGCCAATAAAAGTAGGAATGAAAATCGAACAAAAAGACTTATTAAAAAAATTAGTTCTTCGGAACTATCAACGTAATGAGGTTAACTTAGATTTAGGTTGCTTTAGTTCTAAAGGAGATGTGGTATGAATTAGACCTGCTGATAGTGATCAGTATATAACAAGAATTGATTTTTTTGGAGATGAAATTGATAGTATTAAAACTGTTGATCCTACAACTAGAAACGTTATTGAAAGTCATACAAACTATACAATTTTTCCTGGTGATGCATATACCGTTAATACTGATGTCATAACCGATGCATGCAAAAAAATATATAAAGAATTAGAAGCTAGAGTTAAATGATTTGAAAAAAACAATAAATTATTAGAGGCACAAAGAATAAAAGAAAGAACCGAAAAAGATATCGATTCTTTACAAGAATTTGGAATTTGTCCAGGTATAGAAAACTATGCTAGATACCTAGATAGGAGAGAAGAAGGAGAAAGGCCTTACACTCTTTTAGATTATTTTAAAAATAAACAACCGTTGCTTTTTATAGATGAATCTCACATGATGATACCTCAATTAAACGGAATGTATAATGGTGATAGGTCGCGTAAACAAAGTCTAGTAGATTATGGTTTTCGACTACCAAGTGCTTTAGATAATAGACCTTTAAAATTCGAAGAATTTGAAAATGAATTTGATTTTCAAACAGTATTTTTATCAGCTACACCAGCAGAATATGAACTGGATAAAACACATGGCGTTATTACTAGATTATTTGTTAGACCAACTGGTTTGTTAGATCCAACAATTGAGGTTAGACCAAGTAAAAATCAAGTTGAAAATATTTATGATGAATTGCAAAAACAAAAAGCTAAAAATGAAAGAACATTGATTTTAACTACAACTAAAAGAATGGCAGAGGAGTTAACAAGATACTTTCTAGAGAGAAATGAAAAAATCGCCTATATTCATTCAGAACACAACACTTTTGAAAGAAATGAAATTCTAAGAAAATTACGTAAAGGCGTTTATGACTCGGTTGTTGGTATTAAT
The DNA here is from genome assembly GCF_017084445.1 of Mycoplasma sp. Mirounga ES2805-ORL. Classification (GTDB taxonomy): domain Bacteria; phylum Bacillota_I; class Bacilli_A; order Mycoplasmatales; family Metamycoplasmataceae; genus Mycoplasmopsis. The sequence continues at coordinate 654,417 of NZ_CP070947.1, forward strand.
CTTTTAAGAGAAGGAATAGATTTACCTGAAGTTAGTTTAATGTGCGTTCTAGATGCAGATAAAGAGAGCTTTTTTAGAAACACAAGAAGTCTTATTCAAATAGTTGGTAGAGCTGCTAGAAATGCAAATGGTCGAGTTATATTTTACGGTGATTCAATATCAAAAAGTATGTTCGAAACAATTCAAGATAACAAGACAAAAAGAGAACTACAGATCCAATATAATAAAGAACATAATATTATTCCAAAAACTATAATTAAACCTATTTCAGAACCAATTCAAGGTGATGGAATGGAAGGAGCAATTAAGTTCTTCTTTAGCAACGAGAAGAAAGAAAAAAATAGCCAATATAATAAGGAAGAAATTATTAAGCAACTTAGAGAAAAAATGAATAAAGCTGCTAAGGAACTAGACTATGAAAAGGCTATTGAATTAAGAGATATTATTTTAGAATTACAAGCTAATAATAAAAAATAAAATATTATTATTAACCTGTTTTATAGGTTAATAAAGAAAAAGGTAGATATGTCAACAAAAGATCAAATAATTATTAAAGGTGCAAAAGAAAATAACTTAAAAAACGTAAATCTTACTTTGCCAAAGAATAAGCTAATTGTATTTACGGGATTATCTGGAAGCGGCAAATCATCTTTAGCTTTTAATACAATCTATGAGGAAGGGCGTAGACGCTATGTAGATAGTTTAAGTAGTTATGCAAGAATGTTTTTAGGTGGTACAAGCAAACCTAATGTTGATTCTATAGAAGGCTTAAGTCCCTCTATTTGTATTGAGCAAAAAACTACTCATAACAACCCACGTTCTACAGTTGGAACCGTGACAGAAATTTATGATTATTTAAGATTGCTATTTTCAAGAATTGGCGTTCCATATTGTCCTAATCATAATATTCCAATAACTAGCCAAACTAATAAAGACATTCTTAATTCAATCTATCTTTTTCCAAATGAAAGCAAACTTTATATCCTTTCTCCTGTAGTAGAAGGAGAGAAAGGAACTTTTGTAAACTTACTTGAAAAACTAAGAAAAGAAGGTTTTATAAGAATTAAAATAGATAATAAAATTTACAACCTTGATGATCAAATTGAGTTAGAAAAAAATCTTAAACATAACATTGATATTGTTGTTGATAGAGTTGTCTTAAATAAGGATAATTACAATAGAATTGCAGAAGATATTGAAGCTGCTTTAGATTATTCAAAAGGTCTTGTAAAAGTTGAAACAACTGAAGGCGAAACAAAATTATTTTCAAAACATTATTCATGTATTCATAAAGATTTTGAAATGCCTAAAATGGATACAAAATTATTTTCATTTAATTCACCATTTGGGATGTGTCAACATTGTAAAGGATTGGGAGTAGATCTAAAAGCTGATTTCGATGCTTTAGTTCCTGAACCCTGAAGAAGTATTAATGATGGTGCTATTAAGATATTTGAAAACACAGTTGGCACACAAAATCTTGAATGACAAGAGTTTAGAATACTTTGTTCAAAATATGACATAGACCTTAATAAGCCTATAGATGAATTCACAAATAAAGAACTCAAAATTATTAAATATGGTTCTCTAGAAGAGATTGAATATGTGTTAGTTTCTGTTAACGGCAATAAGATAAGAAGATATAAAAAAATAGAAGGTATTCTAACAAAAATTGAAAGACAATATTACGACACGGTGAGTGAAAAGGTTAGGGATTGAATTAAAAGATACATGAACACTGTACCTTGCCCGGTATGTAATGGTTCAAGACTACGTGATGAAGCACTAGCTGTTAAAATAAATAATCTAAGTATTTATGATGTGACAAGAATGAGTGTTGAGGATGCTTTGATAACGATTGAAAAATTAGAATTAAATGATGAGCAAAAGCAAATATCAACTTTAATAATAAATGAATTAAAAAATAGATTATCTTTTCTAAAAAATGTTGGTTTAGATTACTTAACACTTGATAGAAAAGCAGAAACTCTTTCTGGAGGAGAAAGTCAAAGAATTAAATTAGCTACTCAAATTGGTTCAAATTTAACAGGAGTTTTATATGTTCTGGATGAGCCGTCTATAGGTTTACATCAACACGATAATCAAAAGCTTATCAAATCATTGAAGGATATGGTTGAAATTGGAAATACATTAATAGTTGTTGAGCATGATGAAGAAACAATTAGAGAAGCAGACTACCTAGTTGATATAGGGCCAGAAGCCGGTGTAGATGGTGGTGAGATAGTGGCTGCCGGTACAATAGACGATATTATTAAAAGCCCTAAATCAATAACTGGCAAATATTTATCTGGAGAATTAGAAATTGAAGTTCCTAAATCCAGAAGGTCAGGAAATGGTAAAGTGGTTTCTATTTATGGTGCTAAAGAAAATAATTTAAAAGATATTGATGTTAATATTCCACTTGGTAAATTTATTGGAGTAACAGGATTAAGCGGATCTGGAAAAAGTACATTGGTAAATGAAATTTTGGTTAAGGGACTAAAGCATTCATTAGAAAAAAATTCCACTGAAAAAGTTGGGAAGATGAAATCAATTTCAGGTCTGAAACATCTTGACAAAGTAATACCAATTAGTCAAAGTCCAATTGGTAGAACGCCAAGAAGCAACCCAGCAACATATACTTCTGTATTTACTGACATAAGAGAATTATTTACAAATACTGAAGAATCTAGGATTAGAGGTTACATGCCCGCTAGATTCAGTTTTAATGTTCCCGGTGGACGTTGTGAAAAATGCCAAGGAGACGGTTTTTTAAAAATTGAAATGCATTTTTTACCTGATGTTTACATTCCTTGTGATGAATGTGATGGTGACAGATTTAATCGTGAAACCCTTGAGATAAAATATCATTCAAAAAATATTAGTGACGTATTGAATATGACAGTGGACGAAGCTATTAAGTTTTTCGCTGCAAGAACTAAAATATTAAAAAAACTTCAAACACTTCACGATGTTGGTTTAGGTTATATTAAGTTAGGACAATCTTCAACAACGTTATCTGGAGGTGAAGCACAAAGAGTAAAACTAGCTACATTCTTGCAAAAGAAAGCTACAGGCAAAACAATATATGTTTTAGATGAACCTACTACCGGACTTCATATACACGATGTGAAAAATTTACTTAAAGTTATTAATAAAATTGTAGATGGCGGTGATACAGTTTTGGTTATCGAGCATAATTTAGATGTAATTAAAAGCTGTGATTATCTAATTGATCTTGGTCCAAATGGAGGGGTTAATGGTGGAAGAGTTGTTGCTACCGGAACTCCAGAGCAAGTTTCTAATAACGAAAATAGCTATACCGGTTTATATTTGAAGGAAATCTTAAAGTAGCTTAATGTTGTTTTTTTTATAAAATTTACAAAAATGGGAACTATATAATGAATATATGAATACTAGTATGAATAATATATGTATAATTAATTAATATGAATATCAATAAAAAGAAAAAATTTATTTTATATGCTTTAATTGCTCTTTTAGGAGTGGTAATTTTTATAACTTCTATCTATGGATTTATAAATACTAAAAAAACTATTTTTTATGCTCTAGGAACTATAGGAATAATTATTTCACTTATTATCACTGGTTTTTTTGCCTTTTCATCATTAAAAAGCTATCATGAATTGCAATTATCTACAAAATCATCTTTTAATAGTTTTACGGATGAAATGATTGCAGATAATTTAATAGGAACATTAATTTATAACAATAATAATGATATTGTTTATTTAAGTAAATTTTTAGAAGACAGGTTTGGTAAAAAAATAATTGGACAGAAAACTAATCATTTTTTTCAGATGCTAGATCATAAATTTGAAGAAGGTCAATTAGTTTTTGAAATTGAATACAAGGGCAGTGTGTATCAAGTAAAGCATTGAGAAGACAAAAATACCTTTGTATTCAAAGATTACACTTTTGAAAAGAATGTTGTTGATTTATATAATAACGAGTTAAATGTTTTAGCCGAGATGGAAATAGATAACTACCAACTATATCAGTCAACACTTTATGAAGAACAAGTTTTTAATTTGAATAAAGTTGTTATTGAAACTCTTGATAAATTGGTTTCAAAATATAATTTCTTCTATAGGCAATACAATACAAATGGTAAGTTTTTTGCTATCACTAACAAAGAATCACTAGATTTAATGATTCAAGATAAATTTAAGTTTTTCAATGATATTCATAATGCAATTAAGAAAACATCGAAAACTGACAAAATATTTGTATCAATTTCTGCTGGTTTTGCAACCGGAACTAAGAATTTGTATAAGAAGATGGAATTGGCAAAAAATGCTTTGCTTCAAGCTCAAAGTAGAGGCGGAGATCAAGTAGCTATTTTCTCGACAAATGAACCTCCAAGATATTTCGGTTCATCTAGAGAAATACTTCCAAGAATAGATAGAACTAGAATTAAAGTAATTGCTGATTTAATTGAAAAGAAACTTTCGAATAAAAAAATTGAAAACGTAATTGTATATGGTCATGCAAATGCCGACCTAGATGCAATAGGAAGTGCATTAGGCGTTGTTGCTATTGCCAAGAAGTTTAATAAAAATGCCTATATTTGCTCTTCAACGCAAGATAATACAACTAAAAAGGCTATTGCAGCATGGCCCGAGTTAAAAAACACATTTATTAAAGGGACACAAGCAAGTAAATTAACTAGCGATAAATCATTAGTATTTTTTGTAGATAATTCAAACCCAAAGAGAACTGATAATCCGGATGCTTTAATCAACGCAAAAGGAGAAAACATATTTATTATTGATCACCATAGATTAGGAGCACCTGCCGACTTTTGTCCAAAGATAAATAAAATTATTGACCCTTCTGCTTCCAGCGCAAGCGAACTAGTGACGGAAATCATGATATTTATGAATTCAAAGATTGAGGTTGACCAAAAGACAAGTCAAATGCTTTTAAACGGTATATATTTAGATACTCTCCAATTCCAAAAACATGTTACTTCTAAAACTTTTGAAACAGCTTCATGGTTACAAGCTCGTGGCGCAGATCCTGCTATTAGTACAAATAGCCTTAAAGTTGATTCGGACACTTATGAAAAGGTTACGGAAATATTAAATGAAATTCAAGAAATAAAACCAGGATTTTATTTAGCATATAAAGATATTCCATTAGGAGATGATATTATTTCTATTGCAGCTGAAGAAATTTTAAAAATTGATGGCAGAGTAGCTTCATTTGTTGTTGCTCGTCAAGAAAAAGGAGACGGATACAAATTATCTGCTCGTGGTCTAAATACTAATGTGCAACTAATTGCGGAAGCAGTTGGAGGCGGCGGACACTTTGGTACTGCTGCTGCAACTACAAAAGAAAATCTTGAAGATTTTATAGACAATATTAAACAAGCGATAGTGAGTGTGAAAAATGAAAATAATTTTAATTAAAGATTGTAAAGACGGTAAAGCAAATACTGTTATTGATGTATCAGATGGCTACGGAATGAATTTCTTAGTACGTCAAGGTTTTGGTGTTCCATATAACACTAGAACGAAAAGAGATTTGGATAATAAACTTAGTGAATTAACCAATAATGAAATGGATATTAGAAAAGAAGCGCTAGCTTTAAAAGAGGAACTTGAAAAACTCGAATTAAGTTTTACTTTGGATGCAAAAATTGATGCCAATGGTAATTTAAATGTTCATGGTGCCGTATCAACAAAAGATATTGTTAAAATGCTAGCTAAAAAAGGATATGAACACTTAGATAAGCATGCTATTCAAAAAGTTCGGTTAATTTCAAATGATTTGCATTACATAGATGTAAATTTATATAAAGATATAATTGCAAAATTGAAAGTAGTGGTTAAATTAAATGCAAAATAGTAAAAATGATGAATATATAAATCAGTCAGCCTACAAGACAACGCATGTTAATAAAGATTATGAAGATAGACTCCTATCAATAGTTCTAAGTAATAATAAAAAAGCTGGTCAAATTATTCCTTACCTTGTTGAGGAAGATTTTGTTTTTTATGAAAACAAAATATTTTTTAAAATTGTTTCTAGTTTATATAAAGCAAATCTATCTATAAATGATGACCATATCATAGATTTCGCGGAAAAAAATAAATATGAGGCAGTTGTTAATAGACAATTATTAACTTACTATTATTCAATTAATGCATTCTCATCAAATATACCTACATATCTTAAAGAAATAACTAGACTTACACAATTAAGAAATATTGAAAAAGGACTTATTGAAGTTCAAAATAATATTCAAAAAAATGTCAATATAGACACAGGTGATATTCTTTGAGAAATACAAAAGATAATTTTAGATGTAGATCGCACAAAAATTAATTCAGATTTTTTAACTGCTAGAGAAGTCAGTGAAGAATATTATAAAAACCTCCAAATAAGAAGGTTGGAAAAAGAAGGCTCAATAACTGGCTTGCCAACTGGTTATAATGCATTTGATACAGTTACTCAAGGGTTGCAGCCTAATGAGTTAATTATTTTAGCTGCTAGACCAGGGATGGGTAAAACAGCTTTAGCTTTAAATATTGCTATTAATAATGCTATTAAGCAAAGAAATGTAGCCTTTTTCAGTTTAGAAATGTCTCCTGAACAATTAATGGCTCGTATTTATTCAATTGTTACAGAGATTAATTCTTTTAAATTAAAAAAACCTTCACTACTAACTGATTTAGATTTAGTTAAGATTAATTCAGCTAGAAACAAAAAAATAGAACCAATGAGTTTATTTATTGATGATTCTGTTGGAACAGATTTAGAAAATTTAATTTGAAAATGTAGAAGATTACATAAAGTTAATCCACTTGATTTAATTATCATTGACTACCTACAATTAATTCCAACTAAAAAACAAGGGAGAAACGCAGAGAGTAGACAGCAAGAAGTTGGCCGTATTTCAAGAGCTTTAAAAACACTTGCAAAAGACTTAAAAATTCCGGTTATTGCATTAAGTCAGTTATCTCGTGAAGTTGATAAACGTGAGCAAAAAAGACCTCAAATGACTGACTTACGTGAGTCTGGTAACATAGAACAAGATGCTGATATTATTATGATGTTATATCGTGAAAGTTACTATAATACTAAAAAGCAAAACGATGATGCTAGAGAGCAATTAAAAATTGATGGTGAGGATATTGGAGTACCTATAGATTTAATTATTGCAAAACACCGTAATGGTCCTCCTTTTGATACAAAATTAAGATTTATTATGTCTCAAGGTAGGTTTGAAGATCATGACGATGATGACAAAAGTAACAAATATGAAAAAATGGAGGATTAGGATAAATGACGTCCGAGCAGATTATTTATTTGATATCAATTATTTTATTGCTAGTGTTTAGTGGTGTTTTTAGTGCTAGTGAAACTGCATATACTAGCCTAAATTTAGGAAAAGTGGAAACACTTATAGACCAAAAAAAGATTGGTGCCAAATTAATCAAAAAACAATATAAAAATTTTAATCATACATTAACAACCATATTAATATGCAATAATGTTGTTAATATTGCTTCATCAACTTTAACAACAATTTTTCTACAAAAAATTAATGTTCCAGCTAATATTTTACCTTGAATTTCGATACTAGCTATAACTGCAATTGTAGTCATTTTTGGCGAAATATTGCCTAAATTAATTGCGAAAGCATATCCGGTAAAGGTGGCAAGAGTATTCTGTTTTCCACTAGAAATTTTATTCCACTTACTTTGACCAATAACCTTTCCTTTAGGCTTGATGGGTAAAAAAATCTATATTACAAATAGCGAGGAAGATGTTAAAAATCTAATCGATGTGGCTCAAAATGAAGGTGTTTTAGAAGCTAATGAAAGTATTATGGCTCAAAATGCTTTGGATTTGGATAGTGAAAAAGTTAAAAAACATTATATAAAATTAAAAGATGTTTCTTATATACCTTCTAATTCTTCTTTAAAAGATGCTTTCGAAATATTTAAAGTAACAAATTATTCTCGTCTTCCGATAGAAAAAGACGGCGAATTTATAGGTATCGTTCATTTAAAAGATATTTTCTTTTTACAAAAAGGTAAAGTTATTAATTATTTAAAAACTATTCCTTATGTTAGTGCTAATAGTAATTTATCTTCCGCTTTAGAAAAAATGAAATTAAAAAGAGCTCAAATGGCTTTTGTAACTCAAAGTAATCAAAGTAGTAAAGTTATTGGAATTATTACTATTGAAGATATTTTGGAAGAAGTAGTTGGGGAAATATACGATGAATATGATGATGATGAACTTGAAGACTTTTTTGAAATAAGTTTAGAGTTATATAGAGTTTCAAGTCATGTTTTAATGAAAGATATAATTAAAACTTTAGAAATTGAATTAGATATAGATGAGAGTGAATTAAAACTCAGTCTGCATGAATGATTATCAACTAAAATTGAAGGTAATGTAATTAAGAATTCTAAGTATAGTCAAAATAATATAACCTTTAAGGTTTTAACTTCTCCAGGGGCAGGAGATAAAACTAAAAAAGGCTATAAGGTTGAAGTTGAATTAGGGCATAAGGCAGGAACTTTAGAATTAGATATCGATTCGAAAGAAATTAAAGAATAAAAAAATAAACAAATAAATTTTATTTGTTATAATTTTTTTACTTTTGCGAATGTAGTTCAATGGTAGAACTTCAGCCTTCCAAGCTGACTATGCGGGTTCGATTCCCGTCATTCGCTCCATTTGTGTGAAGCACCAAATCTCCTAATGGAGATTTTTTTATTTAAATACAGCTGTTTATTTTAGATTTGAAGAACTCAAAATTATTCTTAGCCTCTTTTTTAGTTTTGCCATAAGCAAAAATATAAAATTTAATTTTAGGTTCGGTTCCACTAGGCCTTAAGGCGATTCATGAGTTGCTGTTAGAAAACGAAATTTTAAGCATGTTAGATTTTAAAAAATCATCTTTGTTATTAAAATCTTCTAAAATAGAATTTTCTAGATTTATTTCCTTAAATTTATTTTGGATATCTTCTAGGCATATATTCTCTTTAATTTCTATCTCGATATTTCCACTTTCAATAAATCCATATTTTTTATATATATTTTGAAGCACATCAATTAAGGTTAAATTTCGATTTTTATAGTATTGGATCATTTTAAGTAAAATAACAACTGACTGTAGAGCATCTTTATCTAAAGCTATTTTATTATTAATTAATGAACCATAACTTTCTTCAAAAGCATATATTACTTCCTTGTTTTGTTCTTTTAGTTGATTGATTAGCATACCAATTCATTTAAAACCGGTAGGAACTACATGTGATTCAATTTTGTTTTGCTTTGCAATTACACTAGGTAAGTTAGTTGATACAAAAGAATATATTAAATGTTTATTTTTGTAGTGCTTTGTTGTTTCAAGTAAAAAATTAAAAATTAATATTGCCGTTTCATTTCCATTTAATTGAATGTATCTTTTTTTATTTTTGCAAACGATTCCAACTCTATCGCTATCAGGATCTGTTACTATAAGAGCATCTAAATCATGTTTTTTGCCTAATTTTAAAAGCCGCTCATAAGCTTCTGGTTTCTCAGGATTAGGATATTGAACGAAACTAAATTTATCATCAATAACCATTTGTTCTTTTTCAAAGAAGGTACTTGGATTTTCAGAGTCATAATCCATTTTTAGTGAATCAAAAATATCTTTAATGAACACGCTGCCTGTCCCATGTAAGGGCGAATAACCAATTTTTATTTTATTTATTTCAATTGACGGACCAATTTTACTTAATTCTTTTATGTAATTCTTTTTTCATTTAGGTGAAAAAAATATTAGTCTTGGATAGTTAATTTTGTTTAATTGCTTGTCTAATTTATACTCATCTTTATATGAATGTCATGGCTTAAAAAATGATTTAACTTCTTCTATCTCTTCAGGCAACATTTGATAACCTTTGTCATTATATAGTTTTATCCCATTATATTGAGCAGGGTTGTGACTTGCTGTAATATTGAATGCACCTTGTGCTTTTTGAGTTTTAACGACATAACTTACAAAAGGAGTTGGAGTTATTTCTTCACTATAAATTGGTGTAATACCATAATTATGCATTATTTGAGCAATCAAAACACTAAATTCATATGAGTTTATTCTATTGTCTCTTCCTATTACTACTTTTATTTCATCAAGATTAGCATATTTAGATGATAAATATTTTGCGTACCCATTAGCAATTTGTCTCACATAAGCAAAGCCAAGATGGTCCTCGCCATTTCCTACAATTCCTCTAATTCCAGCTGTTCCAAAACTTAATTTATTTATTTTTTTGTTATTCATAATTATTTGATTATACATATTTAATTTCAACATATAATTGAAACGATGAATTTTTCTGAAAAAACAAAAGATATTAATTTTGAAGAACAAACTTTTATTTCAAAATTAAAAAATTATTTCTATAAAGGCGCCTTTAAGGTATCTGTTTTTGATATAGCAATTGCGGGTATCTTTTTATCTTTAAATATTGCAACATCATTTATTAAAAAATTTACAATAATGAGAGTAATACCTATCCAAATTGAATTCATTTTTTATATGTTTTATGGTTTAGTATTTGGAATTTATAAAGGTGCTTTTTTAGCTTTATTAGCTGATACATTATCATTACTCGTAATGGGGGGGATAGGCATGTGATATTGAGTGTATGCCATTCAGCCGCCATTAATAGCAATCATTTCTAGTCTATATTTCTTCTTTTTTAAAGAAACAAAATATTTTAAGTTATTCATGCCTTTAATAATTTTTATTGCTGCCTTTACGGGCATGATGCTAACTTATATATTTCATTCTAGCGCTGATGGAATGTTGAAACTAAATAATAGTAAAAAACACCCAGAATATATTTCAAGCCATATTGTTTTATATTTTATTATTGGATTTTTATTAATGTTTTTAGTAGCGGGAATATCTTTTTTAATAATCTATTTCAAAACTAAAAAAGATAAATATTTAAATTACTATATGATTTTTAGTTTGATAACTTTTATCATAATAATTTTTAGGTGAATATTAGGTCCTATTTCATATATATCATTCTACAATTATTTTTATGCTAAAAATTCTTTTAAGAGCGTTGGCAAGGATTACATTATTATTCTAGTTCCTATATTAATCAAAACAATTATTGTTATACCTGTTTATGTTGTGTTCCTAACACCAACATTTTCTGTTGTTACATTTATATCTTCAAGACAAAATGAAATATTACTAAAATCAAAATGATAATAATATAAAATACATACTATGAAAAATAGACGTCAAAACAGAAAAGAAATAATCTCAATTATTTACAAATACTATTTATTAGAACGCGAATTTAATCTAAATCAACTTTTTGAAGAAGAAGACGATTTAGATAATTCTCAGTTTAATGAATTAAAAGAAATATTTATTAACATCAATAAGTATGAATTAATCATAAAACCTTTTTTAAAAGATGGTTGAACTTGAGATAGAATAAGCCCTTTAATTAAAGGTATCTTAATATATGCAACATATGAGTTTGCTATTACACCACCTAAAATAGTTGTTAATGAAGCAATTGAAATAACTAAAGAATATTTCGATGTCGAAGGAAATGAAGATTATAAAATGGTGAATGCAATTCTTTCAAATGTATTCAAACTAATTAAATCTAAGATAACTAAAAAAGAAACTGAATAAAAAAAACTGCGCTTAGTAGCACAGTTTTTTATTATTTAAATCATTCATTTGCTGATAGGCTTGGTTGTTCAGATGTCGATGTTTGATTTTCGAAAGTATTTGTACCAGCATTATAAAATGAAGTTCAATCATTATTATGAGTAATACCATGTAATTTTCTAATTCATTTAAGTTGTTTATTTAGAAGTGTATATATTCTATGAACTAGTTTATTTGCTATATATTGATTTGTTTTGTCACCGTTGTATCCCATATGAGGAGCTTCATGTTTTATATTTTCATATATTGTATTAAAACCTTCAAAAGTGGTATCGTGTTTTATATTATCTATTTCTGATCTCTGTGTTGTTTCTAAACTTGTTGTATTAAATGAATTTAAAATTCTTGATATTCTATTTAATATTCCATCATATTCGCCTGGATTATTGTTTGAAATTTTAATTCTTGATCAGTATTGCGATTGGAACAATTTGTTTGCAAATTCAGCAATATCTGAATCTTTTGTATATTCACTAAATGTTCTAATATTAGCTTCTTCATTTGTTAGTTGGAAAGCAATAAAATCGTTGTACATAAATCTGTTAATTATTCTTGAAAGAGATTTTTTGTCTTTTTCACTATAGTTAACTAATCCTTTTCTATCTTGCAAGATAATAGCATCGCTTCTATCTCTTAATTTTTCTTCCTTGTTAATAACTTCAACTGAAGTATCAAATATGTTAGTTACATTTTCAAATAGTTTATCTCAATTATCATTTGTAGCGTTTATTGTTCCTGAAACATATTTATCGTTAAGTAATTTTACATTTACAATATCTTGAAGCGCTTTTTTCATTTCTTGAATTAAAGATTCTTTATTATTTGCGTAGTCATAAGGTTCTGAGTAAAGTTTTACATTACTATTCTTAATTACATCTGAATTAGTTCCAAATTCAATATATGACCCATCTTTTGCGTGGTTTGTAAATGAAAATGGTGTGGATTCATTAATGAGAGCATGCTCTCCAAACATATCTATAAATATAGAAGCATCTACTGCTAAATAATGTATTGCTGAGTCCCTTTTTAGAAATTCGGCAATTATGTCTTTTTTAGCATTTATAACAGCTTCATCAACATTGTTAACATTAGTTTGCAATTGAACATCATTTGTGGTGTCTAATGAATTTGAGTTTAATGTTGAAATTAAGTTATTTGAAGTATTCGCGAATCTTCCTGTATTTGTTTCGTGCGATTTTAGATATTCTTTCACTTCATTAGAATCGATAACAACTCTCTCTTTATTAGCTTTGAGAATATCTTTGTTAAGTTGAATTTTAGCTTCTTCAAGAACTTTAGCCGAAGATGAAGAATCGTTTAATATTGTTTTAGCCTTAATGAAGGCATTTTCTAGATTAGTTTTAATTAGAGAATATTTATCATCATCTAATTTAGCAATTTCATTTATTTCATTGTTATTAATTGTTTTATCAAGTGCTTTTTTTGCAATAATTTGCGAGGCTTTATCTATCTTTTCTTGAGCTTTAGCTTTTTTAGTAGGATCTACTATTTTAATTAATTCTTTTTTAGCATTATCAATATTTTGTTTGTCGTCTAAAGATTCTGATGAATCAGTAACTTTTTCAGCAAATTCGATTGCTTTGTTTGTTGCTTCATCATCTAATGCCTCTTTTGCTTGTAATTTTTGCTCCGCTTTATCTATTGCTTCTTGAGCCTTAGCTTTTTTAGCTAAGTCAGTAATTTTAGATAATTCCTTTTTTGCGGCTGTTATAGCTATTTTGTCTTGTGCTGGAGTCGTATCATCTGTAACTTTTTCAGCTTCTAAAATAGCTTTATCTCTAGCGTCGGTCTCAGCAGATTCCTTAGCTTGTAATCTATTTTCAGCGGCAGATATTAGATTATTTGCTTCTTCTTTTTTTGATGAATCAATAATTTTATCTAGTTCCAATTTTGCACTTTCTATTGAAGATTTATCTTCTAGAATTGTTGACTCACTAGCACTTTCTTTAACTTTATTGCATTCTTTTTTAATTTTATTAAAGGCAACATCATCATTTTTATTTTGTTTATCAGTAATTGCTTTTTGAATAGCTTTATCTAAGACTTCTTTAGCATTATTAATTTCTATTTTTGTTGCAGAAGGCGAACGGTCATAAACGTCTTGAGCAACCTTAAAGGCATTAGTTAGTTCATTAATAATGTCATTATCTTCACCGTCTGCGAGTTTTGCAAGTTCTTTAGATTTTTTGCTTAAAGAATTATTCAATAATTGTTTAGCATTAGTTAGTTCATTGTCAATAGTTGTTCTTAATGAAGTTGCATCTGACATTGCATCTCCAAGAGTTTTTATAGCTTTATTAAAGCCTTCCACTGTTTTTAAACCGGATTGGTCAACTTTCTTAGATTCTGCTATAGCTTTTTCTAAGTTTGCAATAATAACGTCATAACTTTTTTTATTATCGGCATTTTTTAATTCATCTATTTTAGATTTAACATCTTTTAGTTTTTGAGTGTAATTATTATTAGCTTTTGCTATTTTAGCAATTAAAATTGCTTCTTCTAATTCCTTTTTAGCATCTTTAAGTTCTTGAGTGGTTGACTTAGAATTTGTTTCAATTTTTTTAGCTTTACTAAATGCATCTTGAAGTGAAGTTTTTATCTCATGATCTTCTGGAGAATTATATTTATCTAGTTCATCTGATTCTTTATCAGTACTATTAGTTAAAGAGCTTTTTGCGGCTGTTTTAATAGCATCTAATAGATCATTTTTAAATTTAATTAAGTCTTTTGCTGTTGAAGTAGGTTCATTAATGATATCTTCTGCAATTTCGAATGAATGTTTAAGAACATCTTTAATTGCCTCTGTAGCACAATCCTTTAGTTCATTTACTTTAGTGTTTATAATTTGTTGTAATTTAGCTTTTTCAATTTCTTTTTCAAGAATTTTGTTAGCCTCTTCTAGTTCTTCAGTTGTTGATGAATCGATGTTTTTTGATTCAGCTTCTTCAAATACATTTTTAAGAATTTCTTGAAGTTCGGAATCTAATGTATTTTTTAATGCAATATTTTCTACTAATTTTTTCTTAGCTGCATTTTTAATAGCACTAGTAAGTTTTATAGTTTCTTTATCAAACGAAATCATTTGTTCTTGATAGGTTTCAAAATCATTTTCTTGAGGTTCATCCTTATCTAACAAGGATTTCGCTTTTTCAAACTCAATCTTAAGTTCTTCTTTGATGGTATCTTCATATAGAGATAATTTTTCATCTCTTAAAATAAATACTTTTTCTAATTTGTCTTTAGAAGCGAGGTATACCTTTTTAAGATCTTTAATAGCTTTTGTTCTTGATTCGTTTAATACATTGTAAGCATCTGCTAATTCCGCTTCAGTAGCTTTAGGATTATTTTTACCCAAAACATTTTGAGCGACCAATAAGTCGTTATCTAATTTAAGTTTGCTGTCGTTTGTGAAAAAACCTTTTTCATCATTTATCTTTTTAATTAAATTCTCTAACTTTATTTCAGCTGCTTGATGAGAATCAGCTTTAGCAATAATTGCATTTAGAATTGCATCATCTAATTTTCTCTTAGCTTCAAGAATTTCAAATTTAGAAGAAGTTTTAGATATGTTTTCAGCATCGTTGAAAGCTTGTTTTAAATTATTAATAATTGTGTCATCAGCTGGTGAAATTAGTTTTGCAAGTTCACTATCCTTTTTTAAAATTGAAGTATCTAAATCAGCCCATGCTTTTTCAATTTTATTTTTGTCATCTTTTGCTTTATTTATAGCTTCTTGTAATTCAACGTTAGCATCATCAACCATTTGCGGTGTAGCTTTTTCATTATCTAATATTTTTTTAGCTTCTGAATAGGCTTGTTCTAGCTCTTTATTTATTGTTGGATAACCGTGTGCGTTAGAAATAGAAACATTAGGATATTTATCTAATTCAGTTTGTTTGTCATTATATAGTTGTTGTAATGGAATTTTCTTTTCAACTAATTTTTGCTTTTCAACTATTTCGTTATATTTTCTATTCAAATTGTTTTTTGCTTCACTTAATTCATTTAATGTTGCTTCAGGAGAAACTTTATTTAATAAATCTTTAGTTTTTTTAATTTCTTGGTCTAACTGATTTTTTAAATCAATATAGTGGGAAGAAGAGCTTAATATATTATTTGAAAATTTTTCGGCTTTTTCAATTTCTATACTTAACTGTTCTATAGCATTATCAATTAAATTCTTACTAGATATAGCCTTATTTTTAGCTTTAGATATTTCAATTAAAACTTTTGCTAAATTAGCTGTTTTTTGATCAATATCTTCTTGTTTTAGATTATTTAATTCAGATTGATTAGTTGGTAGACTATTTTCAGTAATCGTTTTTTTTGCTTTTTCAATTTCTGTATCTAGTTTAGCTTTTATTGAAGCATATTTGGCTTCGTTGCCTAAAATATTTATTTCAGCTATAAACTTAGTTAATGCTTTTGTAGCAATAATATGCTTTTTAATAGATAATTCCTTTTGAACTTGATTTAGTCTAATTTGAAATTCTTTTTTATCAGTATCTTTTATATTTGAATTATTTTCAATTTTTTTATAGTCTTCTTTTGCTTTTTTTACTAATTCTTCAATTATTAGAATATCTTCATTTTTAATTTCTTTATTTTGAACATTTTTAAGTTTATTTTCAGCTTTAATTAAGTTTTTGTAAAAACCCTTTTCATTATTTTTATCCAACAAAATATAAACTGTTCCTGCTGTTGCTGCAGCGGTAAGTAAAACTAGACCGGTAGCGGTCACTTTCTTATTTTTTGAACTCATTGTTTCTCCTTGATTTTTGGTGCATATTTTATTAGAAGACTAATATTCCTAATACATGCAAAATTATTAAAATTAAATCTACTGTAAGTATTAGTAAACTAATAGCTAATAATCATCATCAGCCTTTATTTGTTTTTTTAGATTTTACATTTAGTGTTGTTTCTTCTTTTGTTACAATCTTTTCTTCTTTTTCTTTAAAATTTGTTATTTCTTGTTGTTTTTTATCTGATTCAAAATTATTATTTTCAAGATGATATGTAATCAAAACACCCTTGTTTTCAGGAAGTAATTGTTTTTTATCAATAACTAAATTGTATTTTGAGTTAGATTTAATATCTGAATTTTTAATTTCTTTTGGTTCTTTATTTGCGACATCAGCGGTTAAGAATGTGTTTTCTAGTTCTTTGTTTAATTCAATAACTTCTTCTGGCATCCCTTCTTTAAAACCTTCAATAATTTTTATTGTATTTTTAGAGGTGTTGTCTTCGTCTCCAACAACATAAATGATTTCTAATTTATTGTTGTTAATAACATTGATTTCTGAAATAATAACTTCATATTTTGATTTAATTTCTATATCTTCTTCAACAATTTCCTTAGCATATTTAGTTTCAATATCTTTAATTGAAAAAATTACTTTGTTCGCTTCGTCATCTCAATTAACTTCAGTTTTTTTAGTTTTTGATTTTGTTTGTTCAACTAAGTTTTCTTTATTAATAAATTCAATTGCCTCTTCATCTTTAACATTAGCTTCCTTAACTTTATCTAAGATAATTCTTGCGTTTTCGTATGTTGAGTTACCTCTAAATGCCCCATCCCTGTGGAATCATACTTTAGATTCTCCATCAAGTTTTTCAGCAGTTTCTAAAAAGAACTCTAGTGCTTCATAGAATGTTGGAAAATTTGTAAGAGTTTTAATTTTTGCTCTTTTTACATTAAATGAAATATTTCTATCTTCATCGAATTTTTCTGATAAATAAAATTTATTTATATTTGCCTTTTTTACTTTTTTGGTTGTTGTTTTTGCTTTTGTTGTAGCCATTTTTTTCTCCTTACTTTCAAATTTGAATTAAAGTCTCTTACAAAATAGATTTATTTATGTTTAATAACAAGTTCAATTTAATAATGAATTTAATTAAAATTCAAAGCCTTTTTATTTTTGAATACATTACATTTAATATGTATCTTAATCAACATTATATATAAATAATGTGTATGTTCCTATTTTTACCATTTTTATGTGGAAAACTTTTTTACAAAATCAATAATAATTACTATTGAAAAAAGAAAAAAGCGACCGCTTTAGGCGATCACTTTTTGTTGTTTATTATTTTTCAATTCCATATTCAGAGAAAATTAGATTTTCTAATGCTTCCATAGGAATGTTACCGAATTGTAGGTAAAGGTTGAATAGTTTTTTAATTCCATCTTTATCTTCGATAAATTCTTTTCTGGTTTTTCCGCTCTTAGCTTGAACTTTCTTGTAAATTTCTTTCATAACTTCTTTACCTGAGTTATATGAAGTAGCTTGAGCTGGGTAGCCTAAGTAACGTTTTGGATAAGCATAAATATCTGAAGGTAATTGCATGTGTTTTTCCATAAATTCACGTTGTTCTTTAATTGAAATACCTGAACCGATGTAATTATCTGTTTTGTCAATTACACCATGGATAGCAGTATCTAATGCAAGACGGTTATCACGCATCATTGCTTCATTTAACATACCGTAGTATTGTAATAAGTTACCAATTTCAATGGCTTTAATAGCTTGTTCTGTAGGTTGTAGTGTTGTTTGAACTGAGCCGGCAAGATCTCAATATGTTCCACCTGCAACATTTTTGATATATTCAAGTTCGGCTGGAGTAGCCACTTCACCTGCTAGTGGTGGTAAGTATCCATTTAACGCCTTAGTAAAGTCTGTAGGGATAGCATCTCAGTTATCATTGTCATATGCTGGTGTTCCATATCATCCAGTTTCCATTGCAAATCATTCAACAAATAATGCTCAACCTTCAGCATATGCAGTACTATCAAATAATCCTTCAATAGCCATACCACCTTCAGTTGCTTTGTAACTCTTTGTGTATCAAAGTTGGTTGTGGTGTCCCATCTTAGATTCATGGTTTGTAAACGACGTTGTAGATCATTTTGGTAGCCCCATATATGGTTTTAGGTTGAAGTAGAATTCGCCTTTTGATGAACTATATGAACCTAAGTCATCACTATTTTCTGCAACTGGCGTAATGTTGCATGATGGAATTCCATCATTAAAGAATGATGAAGCATATCCTTCTGTTTTTTCTTTTCAATTATTGTATTGTCTTAAAGCTTCAATACCAGCTGCATACATTTGTTTGTTTGTTATGCTGCTATTAAATTCATAAGGCATATCACTTAATTTAACTTTTTTGCCACCTTGGTCAGTAGGTTTGTCTAATAATCATCCTTCTGAATCTATTAAATTAGCTTCTGTTCCGGCTGGAGCTTTAACAAATTGATCTTCTTTAATGTATTTTTCAAAGCCAGCTTTGTTAGCTTTTTCTCTAAATCCTTTATATTTATCTTCTGTTAGTAATTTATTAACTGAGTCTTCACTTAATGTTTTTTCTTCTAAACCGTAGTAGAATTGATCGCTCATGATAAATTTGTATCATTCTTGCATATCAATTTGTCCACCCTTACGTATGTTTGCGGTAATTTTTACTGATTTAGCAATATTTGAGGCATTAGCTTCTAATTTTACATCATTAAATTTAAATTCAGGTGTTCAATCAGCATCTGCACTTCCGGTGATTATTGTTGCTAATTTATTTGCAACAAATTTCATTCCTTCAAGGTTGTTTTTTGAATTTCTAACACCTCAATCATATATTTCTTGTGCAGGTTTTTCAACAGTAAGTTGAGCAAATAATTGTGCATCATAGATTTTTTTGGCAGCTTCTTTATTTTCCATACCGCCAATACCTACTTTTTTAGCAGATAAATCAGCATTTGTGTATCCTAAACCATAAACTGTTTGTCATGCTGATCCCGCAAAAACTGAAATGTGGTCTTCAGCTTCAAATTCAGAGGCTTTTGAATCTGCTGAAAAGTTAACTTTACTTAGTTTAATTTCAGGGATTTCACCATGTGCCTTATTAAAGTATTCAACACCATAGAATTTCACAAATTTATTTAATAAATCTTTTGTTTTACCGCCAGAAGTTTTTCCATATTTATCAATAAATTGAGATAAAGTTAGAGATTCATCTGTACCTTCTATAAATTGTGATAGACCTCTTTTGTAATCTTTATCTTTTTGTAAAATAGCAGCTATACCACGTTTAACATATAGTTTTGAATTTGTAATGCCTTTTGCAGCACCTTGTTTTAGATTTTCGATTAATTGGTTAAGTTCTTTTTCTGCTAGAAAAGCAACATCATAATATGTTACATTTCAAAAGAATTTAAGCATATTATCATCAGAAATATTTGTAGCATTGTGACCTACATATCTAGCATCTGATTCAACAATTTTAATATCAGTTTTGATTAATGTAATCATTTCATCAACTCAAACTTTTTCTGTTGTTGATAATTCACCTTTTCTATAATCTTCAAACTTTTTAAGTTCTTCTTTTTCAAAGTCTAGTAGTGCTTTTTTACTGTCGTCAGTTAAAATTCCACCTGTTTCAAATTTAGAAAGAACTCCTTTTCTTGCTTTTGAAAATATATTCCATTTTTCTTGTATTTCTTTAGCATATATATCTGTGTCTTTTCTTATATCATTAATTAGACCTTGATCAAGTTTGAAGTTATTCATTTTTGCATCAAGTTCTTCAATAGTATTTTCATCTGTGAAGTCTAATGCTTTAATTTTTTCTTTTACTTTTTCAATAGTAGCAGGTGTAGTAACATTTGCTAATAATTCTAATTTTTCAATTTTAAATTTAAGTAATTCAACTCTTTTATTTAAAAGCGCTTTATTGCTTTCAGCATTTTTAGCTTTTGCTTCTGCTTCTTTAAGTTGCTTCTTTAAATTGTCAATTTCTTCTTGTTTTTTTGAATCGTTTCCACATGAAACTGTTAGTGCAACTGGCGCAACTGATGCTCCTATTGCTAATGAGTTTCCTAAAACTAACATTAGTTTATTTTTTTTCATATTCGTTAGTTTTCCTTTCATATTTTCAATTTCGGTATAAAAATTACACCAATATTATTTTAATTCATATTAAAGAAAAAAATAAAAAAATATGACTTAATAGCCATAAAAAAGTAAAACTTTTATTTTATACTAAAAAAATAAACATTCAAAACATTTTTTATTATATTTTTATTGTTAGCATTCCAAATTTAACAGCTCTTGGGCCTTGGTCTATAAAAACTGGGCATCTTTCTTTACCAAGTATTTTGTATTTAAATGAAAATTTATCGTCTTCAAATTTAAAAAAGCTATCATCTATTTTGTATACCTTCATTTCCATTGAAAATTTTCCGGGAGCAAAAATATCTCCAACATCTTGTGAGTGTCCTTTACAATTTTCATCCCCTCTAAGAAAAATTTTCATAGTTACACTAATTTTGAAATACTTTTTAAAAATTTCTACAAATTGATATGAATTTTTAGCATTCTTTAATTGAGGCAGAATCTTCTTTTTAAAAAATATTTTAGGGTTTCCTGGAGCATTAATCCATCCCGCATCCATTTGCAAGATATTTCTAGGTTCATTATATTCTTCAAAATTTCATGTATATACAGGTTCTATTGTTGTTTCAGTTTCTATATTAGTTCCATGATTGTCTTGTTTGTCGTCTTGATTTTTATTGTTTGTATTATCATTGATATTTTGTTTATCTTTTGAGTTTTCTTCACTATTTGTATCATCTTTTGAGCTATTTTGACAAGAAACAGAAACACCGAATATTGTAGGTGTTAGTATTGATGTGGGTAATAACATAAATCAATTTCTATGCTTTTTCATACCTAATATTATAGAATTTTCTTTGAAAAAATAAAGTTTCATTTTTTAAATTGATAAGATATTTGAATTTTAAAAAAATCTATTTTCTGCAATCTACATTATATAATTATAAGAATATGAATTGATCTAAAGAGATGAAAATTGCTGCACCAATAGGATTAATAATAATGTTAATCATTTTTAGTTTATTAATAGTATATTGAGTTTGAGCAAATAGAAAAAGTAAAAAAAATAATACAATCGGTTTCCGTTTTGAAAATAAAATTAAAAATATAATGAGCTTATATGCAAAAGATAAAGGTTTCAAATTTATCGAAGGCGGATTATTTAGTTATGGGGCTAACCAATTCTTTGAAGTTGATGGAATTTTGATTACAAATAAATCAATTTTTATTATAGAAACCAAAGCTTATGAAGGTCATATAAATGGTAATGCTGTTGGAGAACAAGTTACAATAACTAATAATAATAAGGTTAAAAAATTAAAAAATCCATTACTCCAAAACTTTAAGCATATTAAACATTTTTATAAAATGTGTGGTATTGCTGTGCCTATTTTTTCATTAATAATTTTTCCAGAGAATACAACATATGATTTTGAACAACTAGATTCATGGGCGATTATTGCTAATGAAAATAATATTAATCAAACAATGCAGGATGTCTTTGATGATTTAGAAGAAGACGCTGATATTTCAAATGAAGAGATAATGCATATAGTCCAAGTTTTACAAGATGGAAGAAAAGCAAGTATTAGAGATCTAAAGGTTTTTGGAAAAATCGGGGCTAGAAATGGAAGAAGATAAATACAGCTTTTTAGTTAGTTTTCAATTTAATAATAAAGACTATTTTGTGTATCAAAATGTAATTACTGAATTTGTTAAAACAACTTGAAAAATAGGCGAAAACAATAAAATATTTATAACCACATCTATAACTTTAGATAAACAAGCTTTTTGAGATTTAGAGTTAGATAAAAAAATCAAAAAACAAATTGAATTGGATGATAAAAAATCTGGAGATAATAAATTAGATAGTAAAGTTAAATTAATTCATTTTATAAATAAAGATAATCAAACCGTTACTATTTTTGGTCAAGAATATTTATATGAATTTATGGCAGTGACTAAAAGCACAAATACCTATTTTATTGATGAAAAAGAAAAAAAGTTAATAATTTTTGTATCAGAAAAAATTAAAAAGAATCTATCAAGACATAAAAATATTCTTTTAAACCATTTAAATACTATATATAGCAATTATCTTACTGTTGCCCAAAAAAAATATGCTGAGTTATTAGGCATAAAAAATCCTACTTTTTATATTAAAGTAATGAGGGGAGCATATGGCAAAAATGTATTTCATCTTTTTAAGTATGTTTATATTTGATATCATCCATATACATTAGCTTTTAGTAAGGAGTTAATTGATACGTTAATAGTTCATGAATTAACCCACTGTAAACATAGAAATCATAGTAAGGATTTTTACAATTGTAGTTCGCAAATAATAGATAACTTTAGAGCAAAAAATAAAACTATACGTAATACAAGTATAGTTCTTAAATGATAAATATTCACTTAATATGGAGTTATAATAATTCTCCATATTTTTTAATGTATATTTTTCTTACAATCATAATTAGGGTTATGTATAAAGCAATAGATCCAAATAATAGTAGGTAGAATCAATTATTCAATGCTTTAACGTGAAGTGCATCATTGACACCAGGTATATATGGAATAACTGTTATTAATATAGCACCAGCTATCGATAAGAATAGTAAGTAGAATGATGGTCTCGATTGAATAAATGGAACTCTTTTAGTTCTTATAAAGTGAATTACAAGTGATTGTGTTCACATTGAGATTATGAATCAGCCGGTTTGGAATAATGTTGCAAATTCAATACTTGAAGCATCAAGCTCAGGATATAGATTTGGAATAAGGGCATATCTTAAAATTAAGAAAGATATTATGTCTACAATAGAACTTATTGGTCCAAACCAAATCATAAATTTAAATATACTTTTTACATTTCAAATTTTTGGTTTTTGAATAAATTCTTGGTCTACTTTATCTCATGGAATTGCTCCACAAGCAAAATCATAAATAAGATTTAAGAATAATATTTGAACGGCTAATAAAGGAACAAACGGAAGCATGATAGCCGCAAATAAAATACTAATTATGTTTCCAAAATTGCTACTGATTGTCATTTTCACATATTTATTCATGTTTGCATACGTCTTGCGACCCTCAACTATTCCAGTTGATAAAACATTTAAGTCTTTTTCTAAAAGAATAATATTTCCAGTTTCTTTTGCTATATCAACTGCTGTGTCAACCGATATTGAAACATCTGCCACTTTCATTGCAGGAGCATCATTTATACCATCTCCCATATATCCTACAACATGACCTTTTTCTCTTAGGGCTTCAATTATTCTAGATTTTTGGTCAGGGCTTAACTTAGCAAAAATATTATATTGTTCAACAATTTCCTGCAATTCTTGATTAGACATGTTCGAAATTTCTGATCCTAAAATTATTTTTTTACTTGGTATATTTACTTTTTCACAAATTGCTTTTGTTACTCTAGCGTTATCTCCAGTTAGAATTTTTACTTCTACACCTAAATCATGTAATTTTTTAATGGCGCTTTCAGTTGATTCTTTCGGAGGATCCAAGAAGGCTAAATAACCAATTAAAACCATTTCATTTTCACTTTTGATTGTGAATTGTTCATTATTATCTTTAATTTTTTTATGAGCAACCGCAATTACTCTCATACCTTGGTCATTTAGTTTATCGACCTGGTTAAATATTTTTTTGATAATTTTGTCACTGATTGGAATTATTTGATCTTGGTATTCAATGAATTTACATATTGATACCACTTCTTCAACAGCACCTTTTGTAATCATTCCAATCTTATTTTTCTCTTCAATGCTTTTAACTAAAACTGTCATTCTCTTTCTTTGAAAGTCAAATGGAATTTCATCAACTTTTTCATAAAGAGTCTCCAGGTTTCTTAATTGTAAATCTATATCTGACAATTCTTCTGTTTTTTCAATTATTGTTTTATCAAGTAAGTTTTTTAATCCTGTTTGATAGTAACTATTTAAAAAAGCGTATTTTAAAACTTTATTGTTTTCTTGACCATCTACATCTAGGTGTTTTTCTAAAACGATTTGGTCTAGGGTTAAAGTTCCAGTTTTATCTGTACAAAAAACATCCATAGCTCCAAAGTTTTGAATAGAGTGTAAGTTTTTTACAATTGTTTTTTGTTTAGACATATTAAGTGCCCCGCGAGATAATGTTCCAGTAACTATCATTGGAAGCATTTCTGGGGTTAAACCAATAGCAATACTTATTGTGAATAAAATAACATTTACCCATTTTTTAATTTCTGTATATTCATGATTAAACAATAATTTACCAGTTGTTATTATGAATACCAAAGGAACAACAGTTAGCATTATCTTGATTAATAATCACGAAATAGAAGATAGCCCTTTTTCAAAATTTGTTTTTGTAGGCTTTTCATTTATCTTTGTAGCAACTTGGCCTAAATAGGTATTTTCTCCAGTTACAAGAACTATACCTTTTGCACTACCACTAATAACATTTGAACTTAAGAATGCTATGTTTTGTAAATCAGTTATATTTGGATTTTTTTCATTGGTTGGCGTTGCAAATTTCTCTATAGAATCACTTTCACCAGTTAAACTAGATTGACTAACAAATAAATCTTTAGCACTAATTATTCTTAAGTCTGCAGGGATAATATCACCAGCTGCAAGAATTACTATGTCACCTGCCACAACTTCTTCAAGAGGTATTTCATAAAAAATACCATTGCGTTCAACTCTTGTTGTGGTTTGAATCATCTTAACTAGTTTCTCTGCGCTAGCTTTGCTTCTTGATTCATTAACCATGTGTAATATTCCACTAACTATAACCATTGACACAATAATTATGAATGTGGCTGGTTGAACACTATCTTCAATTACTTGAGTAGCGGGTAAAATAATATCTACTATTAGTGAAACAAGAGATAGAAGAATTAGAATTAATGAAAAAGGATTAAAGAAGGCGCCTGAAATATTTCTTCAAATAAGACCTCTACTCTTCTTTTCAATTTTATTTGATCCAAATTTTTCTTTATTAATTTCAATTTGTTCTTCAGTTTCTAATCCTTTTTCGGATGAATTAAAGTATTTATAAACATCATTAATATTATTTTTTGAATTTTGTATTAAAAAGGTTTTGCTATTAAAAAATGTTCTGTTTAATTGTTTCTTCATAAAACCTCCTTAAAACATATATTTATTAAATTTTAATAAATATTATTAATTTATAAACTAATAAAAAAAATAAAAAAATGGGTATAGCCCATTTTAATATTATTTGTTGTCGCGCATGTCTTGACTTTTGAAGCCTTCAACTTTTTTACCTTTATAAAATCCGCAGAATTCACAAACACGGTGTTGTTGAATCATTTTAGAGCAATTCTTACATGCTACAAGATTTTGAACAGGCAATGCATCATGGGTACGTCTTTTGTGTTTACGTTGTTTAGATGTTTTACGCTTTGGTACTATAGCCATGAGACCCTCCTTAAAAATAATTTAAAACAATTTATGTATTATATTTAATCACATTATATAAAATAGCAAAATTTATTATATATTTAATTATCAATTCAAAAAGTAAAAAATTATAAATAATCTATTTTTTTACCGGAATCTTAATTGTAATTAAAAAATAAAAGATAATTTTTATAAGGTCAATAACATAACCTAGAAAAATAAATGACAATGATATATATCCAATAATTCCATATTCAAGTAAGTAAAAACCCGCTGGAATTTCAATCTCGTTTTTAAGAATACCTTCTAGCATCTGATTACTTTCAATTAAGTAATACATGCTTAATAGGTTGCCAATAGCGAAAGTAGCAGCTAAAATTATGGATCAAAGTATTCATCTAAATCATTTTTTATTTTTAGGGAAATCTTTTTTAATTTTTACAATTATTAATATAACAAATATTAAACTTGCAATAGATAAAATAGCAATAAATAAACCTATAAAATTATTTTGTATAAACAAGTTAATAATACTCATAAAAAGCAATGTAATATCAATTGTTATAGCTATAGTACAATACGTTAATAACGTTTGATTCTTATTTTTCATTGGTTTTCTATTAATAAATTCATTCATATGAACAAAATTATAGTAAATATATAATCTAAAATTAGTAAAATTAAAATTATAGGATTAGGAGATCTATTATTATGAAAAATTATATCTGGTTGTTTTCATCGGCTTTAGTTGTAATTCTGATTGCAATATTTTTGATGATCTTTTTAATTGTTAGAAAAAATATTTTAAACAAATATTCAAGTCAAATTAAGAATTACTATACAACATTAACAACAAATAAAGGTGAAGTATCAATAACTATTTTGCGTTTCGCTTCTATTTCCAAAACCCATAAAAATAATTTAGAGAAAAAAGATAAACTGGAAAAACTTGATTTCAAAATGAATGAATGTGCTTCTGATATGAATGACATTATTAAGAATTGAAGAAAAAGTATTAAAAAATATTCTCTAATAGAATCTAAAAAATATTCCTTGCAAGCATCAAAAACAATGGATAAATATTTAAAGTATTATGAAAAATTTGAAACAATTGCAGATGAGTTAAACAAGTATTGAAATACTATAGATTTAGTAGCCATTAATTCGCATAATATCTTAAATAAACTAGAAGAATATTTAGATGATCAAAAAGACAAATTAACTCATAGTTATAATTTCCTAAAGGATGAATTATCTGATTTAAATTATCAAACAGGAATATTTGATGATCAAAAAATAACTAGTGAAATAAAACACGTGTCAAAAGAATTAAATGAACATGAAAAGCGTATTAAAACATTTATAAAAAAATTAGATCATTTTGTAAATATTGAGTGAGCTTTATTTCACAATATGCCTAAAGTTTTAAATGAATTAAAAAACAATATTAAAAATGTTGATTTTGTAAAGTTTGAAGAAACTTTAAATAGTTTAGTTCAAAAATATTGTGAAATTCCATATCAAGATGTTGTTAAATCAATTAAAAAGTGATATCGTGATCTATTCTGCATAAACAAAGATTCTTCCTCTCTTGATTCATTCAACAAGTACATTGAAAAACAATCTATTGTAATTCATAATGAATTAGATGCAATTAAAGAGAATTTAGATGCATATATTTTGTCAGACGAAATTAAATATGTTAATGAATTCAAATCTATGATGAGCAATTTGAAACGCATTAATTTTGAATTAAATGATTTTGAAAAAAATTTGTATAGCAACAACATAAATAGTATTTCAAAATATAAAGATATAATGGAATCGATTATTGAATGAGTTGGCAAGTATAATAACTATGCTTTTGAAGCAAATAAATATGAATTAATTAATCAATATCAAAGTAAATATTTCGATGTAATAAATCTTTGATATTTAAAGGTTTTAACAATGAGATCATTTTTAGAACCTAGTCAAGACAATGAACGTGAGTTTACAAAATTAATTAAAAGTCACGTTTATATTGAAAATGACTTTGAGAAAAATAAAAAAGTTGGTAAAACAAAAATATGATCAGAATTTTTAAATAATCTAAATTCTCTTTTAATTAAAGTTATGACAGCAAATACTTATAAAAAAATGTGTAATGAATTAATTTTTTCATTGAATCAATATAGATTTTCTCCAGAAGTAAATGATGTTTTATTAATTGTTAGTGACAAATTAAGAAAAAAAGAATATGAAGACGCTTACGACACGTTAGCAAAATTTTTGAAAAAGGAAAAAAAATATGTACTCTAAAATTTTAATTAGATATGGTGAGCTTACCTTAAAAGGCAAAAACAAAATGACTTTTGTCAAGATACTTTCAAAAAATATCAAAAAGATTGTTGGTGAAAAACCTGAAATTGAATATGATAGAATGTTTTTAAGTTACTCTGAAGATAATTTAAGTAAATTATCAAAAATATTTGGTATTACTAGCTATTCACCTGTAATAGTAACTAGTAGGGATTTTGATGTAATAAAAGAGTCGTCTCTGCAATTAGTTTCTCCAAATATTAAAACATTTAAGATAGCGGCTAGAAGAAATGATAAAAGTTATTCAATGAAAAGCAGTGATATAAATATGAAGATAGGATCCTATGTATTAGAAAATTTCAAGAGTATTAAAGTAGATGTTCATAATCCGGATGTGTGTATAAATATTGAAGTTAGAAAAAATAATACATACATTTTCAGTGATATTATTCAAGGAATTGGTGGTCTTCCAGTTGGTTCTTCAGGCGAGGTATTACATTTAATGAGTGGAGGAATAGATTCGCCTGTTGCAGCATATCAATTAATGAAAAGAGGATTAAAAGTTACCTTTTTATCATTTGTTACTCCTCCTCAAACGGACCAAAAAACGATTGATAAAATGATAAGTTTAAGCAAACTTTTAAATGAGTATCAAGGAGATACAAAATTTTTAATAGGTAACTATTCAAAGTTATTGAACTATATTGCGTTAGTATCTAATCCTAAATACAAAATTACTTTAATGAGAAGAAGTTTTTATAGAATTGCTAGCATGTTAGCTTCAAAGTTAAAAATAAATATTCTTTCAAATGGCGAAAATTTAGGTCAAGTTGCATCGCAAACTATTGAAAGCATGAGTGTAATTAACGCTGCAAGTACTAAATTAGTTTTACGTCCTCTTTTAACAAATGATAAAGTAGAAACTATAGAGTTAGCAAAGAAAATTGGGACATATGATATATCTATTATAAAAGCTTCTGAAACATGTGAATTATTCGCCCCAAAAGAGCCCGTTACAAAGCCAAAATTAAGTGATTTAGTAAAATTAGAAGAAGAACTAAATTTACTTGATAAGTTAGAAAAAGAATTAATTGATAAAAATATTGAAACAACATTTATTTAGTGTGTATATTACTATTTTATAGATAAATTAGTAATTATAATTAATAGTGTAAAATTAAATGTATAGATAATATTTAAGGAGAAAAATATGAGCAAAATTAAAACAATTTATGCAAGAGAAATATTAGATTCTAGAGGAAACCCAACAGTTCAAGTCGAAATTACTACGGAGAATAATATATTAGGTACTGCTAATGTACCTTCTGGGGCTAGTACAGGTTCAAAAGAAGCTTTGGAATTAAGAGATAAAAATAATGCCAAATATAAAGAAAACTGATTTGGCGGTAAGGGTGTTCAAGAAGCTGTTGATAATGTTAATAAGATAATTGGACCCGCATTAATTTCAAATAATTTTGATGTTTTTGATCAAGAAAAGGTTGATAGCTTTATGATAAATCTTGACGGAACGGAAAATAAAACTAAGTTAGGAGCAAACGCAATATTAGGAGTTTCATTAGCGCTTGCTCATGCGGCTGCAAATGAGAAACAAATACCACTCTATGAGTATTTAAAAGATCAAGAGAAATATATACTACCTTTACCTATGTTGAATGTCCTAAATGGAGGAGCTCACGCTTCAAACACAGTGGATTTTCAAGAATTTATGATTATGCCAGTTAGTGCAAAAAACTTCAAAGAAGCATTGAAAATTGCTAATAAAGTTTTTCATACATTAGCTGGAATATTAAAGGCTAAAGGACATCAAACAACAGTTGGAGATGAAGGCGGTTTTGCTCCAAATAGTAAAAGTCATGAAGAAGTTCTAAATTATTTAATTGAGGCAATTACTAAAGCAGGGTTCACCCCTTCTAAAACAGATAGAAATGGTGTTGCAATAGCGTTAGACTGTGCTGCAAGTGAATTCTACAATTCAAGTAGTAAGAAATATATTTTTAAAAAACTAAAAAATGCAATTGATTTAAAAATGCCCGGATTTGAGAATTTACATGGAACTAAAGTTGATTTTACAACAGAAGAATTAATTAAATATTATGTTGATTTAGTTAAAAAATACCCAATTATTTCAATCGAAGATCCGTTTGATGAAAACGATTGAGATGGATTCAAAAAATTAAATTCTTTAATCGGAAACGAAATTCAAATTGTTGCGGATGATTTAACTGTTACTAATTTAAAACTTTTAAACAAATCTATTAGTGAAAAAGCTGCGAATTCAATTTTAATAAAACTAAATCAAATTGGCTCTTTAACCGAAACTATTAATGTTATAAATAAAGCGCAAGCAAACGGCATGAGTGCGGTTATTAGTCATCGTTCAGGTGAAACTGAAGATACAACAATAGCTGATTTAGCAGTTGCATTTGGTACAGGTCAAATTAAAACCGGTTCACTCTCAAGAACCGATAGAGTTGCTAAATACAACAGATTATTAAAAATTGAAGATGATCTAGATAATAATTCTTCTTTTTTAGGTTTAAAAAGTTTTAAAAATATTAATGTGAAATAAAATGAGTATCTTGACTCATTTTTTATTTAAAATGGATAAATTTCTGAATAGAACCCACTATATATTCCTAATTTATTTTTAGTTGCATATTGTTTAGCTTCTAGAAGACTTTTATAATAGGTTGTATTAGAGGTATAGAATTTATTATTTGGATTTAAACTTATATAATTCATCCTTGCATAACCTCATTTGACTAGTTGTTCACAAACGTTTATGTATTTATTATCTATTGTTCTAATATAAATAATAGCCACTATTCTTCCGTAGGGATCTGAAATATCATTTCTGCCATTTATAGTCTTTTGGGGCACAACAATTATGTCTTTAGTAAAAGTTCCATTTAATAATCAACTTGTAAATTTTTCAGCTTTCTTACCATACTTATATTGTTTACCAGTTGTATCAGCCCAATTTCCTTGACCTATATTTTTGTGAGTTTCCGGTGTGTCAATACCACTAAATCTAAAGTAAGCAGACTTCATATTTAATATATTTGTTGCGCCAAATGTATCGCCATCTCTAATTGAATTTACTTTAACAATTGTTCCTTTATTAGCTTTAAAATCATCATCATATTCATAGTTAAAAGCATTGACTTTATCAATGTTATGAGATTCATAAACTATTTGATTTGATGTGCCTTTTTTATTTTTTTTCTCTCCATCAGGATTTTTATTTTGTGAATTGTAAAAGCAACTAGAACTTAAAACTGGTACCGATGAAACAATTGCGCCTAAAAACAAAATCTTTTTGAATTTCATATATTCTAATACTCCAAAATTAATTAATATTTATTAGTTTCAAATTATATATTTATTAATCTTTAAAGAATATATAATTAATTATTATGTACGAAAAATATTTATATCCAGCAATTGAACCATATGAAAAAGGTTTTTTAGAAGTCGACAACATTCATAATGTTTATTATGAAGTATCAGGTAATCCAAAAGGAATTCCAATTGTTTATGTCCATGGCGGTCCTGGTGGAGGAACTACAGAGAACTGCAGAAGGTATTTCAATCCTAAAAAATATAAAATAATTCTATTTGATCAAAGAGGTTGCGGGAAAAGCTTGCCAACATTAGAGTTAGAAGGTAATACGACTCAGAATTTAGTTAATGACATGGAAAAAATCAGAATTCATTTAGGAATTGATAAGTGAATTCTTTTTGGTGGATCATGAGGTACAACACTTTCTTTAGTTTATGCTATCCATCATCCACACAATGTTTCCAAAATGGTGCTTAGAGGAGTCTTTTTATCTAGACAAAAAGATTTAGATTGACTATACCAAGCAAACGGTGCAGGGGAAGTTGAACCTATTGCCTATGAAAAGCTTGTTAAAAATCTTAATAAAACAGAAAGACGAGATGTTGTAAATTCTTATTTTAAATTAATGAGAAGTCCAGATGAGAAAACACGAAACGAAGCTTTTTTAGATTGAAATGAATGAGAATCATATTTAGTTTCGGTAAATAAACAACCTTTTAATAGAAAAAGAGAATTAGAATTTTCAAAGCAAATAGCATTAATAGAAAATTGATATTTTGAAAACAAATCATTTTTTGAAGAAAACTTTATTTTAAACAATGTTAATAAAATAAAAGATATTGAAACATATATAGTGCATGGCGAATTTGACTTAATTTGTATGCCTTCAGCAGCATATGATTTACACAAAGAGTTAAAAAATTCAAAACTTTATTTTTTAAGTAACGTTGCACATACTCAAAGAGAATGAAAAATATCTAAAAAACTTGTTGAAATAACAGATTTAATTTAATTAGAAAACATTTAAAAATAGACTATTTTATACAGTCTATTTTTAAATTTCTAGAGATATAAAAAATCCTCTTATTTACTTTTTTATATCAATATTTTGTTTATATTAGAAATATAGAATTTAAAAACAAAGGAGTAAATTATGCCAACACCTCATTTAAGTTGTCAAAAAGGAGAAATAGCTAAAGTTGTACTAATGCCCGGAGACCCATTAAGAGCCAAATATATGGCAGAAAAATTTTTAGATAGTCCAAAATTAGTTTCTTCTGTTAGAAATATGCTTTTTTATACAGGCCTATATAAAGGTAAGGAAGTAACGATTGGTGGATCAGGAATGGGCTCTGCATCGATGGGAATTTATGCATACGAATTATTTACAGAATACGATGTTGATACAATTATAAGAGTTGGTTCTACCGGTTCGTACATTAAGGAATTAAAAATAAAACAACCTGTTTTAGTAACAAGAGCTTATGCTGATGGTCTAGGTTTTATTGAACTTATGACAGGAGAAAGAACTAATGAAGTGTTTCCATCTAAATCTGTATTAAATTCATTAAATAGTAGTGCTAATAAATTGAATATTACCATAAAAGAAATTAGCTGTCACTCTACAGATGTTTTTTATAGTTTAAGACCTCTTGAAAAAACAATTAAAAAAACACAATGTCAAACAGTTGATAATGAATGTTTTGCATTATTTGCAACTGCCAAAAGATGTAATAAAAAAGCCGGAGCCCTTTTAAGTGTTTCTGAAAATTTGATAACTCATGAGTCAATGTCTTCTGATGAAAGGTTATTTGAATTTTCGCTAATGTTTGAAATAGCACTAAATAGTATTTAGAATTTGTCTTGTGGCAAGTATAAATTGCCATCAATACTTGAAACATTACTTATAGTGATGAGAGCATTCTCATCAACTTTTCTTATGTTTTTAATTAATCTTGGCACTTGTTTATAAAGAGTTATTGCTGATAAAACCTTAGTTTTATTTCCTGAGTAACCACCTATTCCTTTGGATATAGTGAAACTGTTTATTGTTTTTTTATCGCTGACAATAACTTCTCTTATTTTTGACATGTGTGGTGAATAAACCTTGCATTGAACTATTTTGTATCTTGGAAACAATTTATTCAAGAAAGCAACAAAAACAAAGTTAGAAATAAATGTAGATATAAGGTTTGGAGAGAAATAAAGTGATGTGTGTCATTTTAGTTTTGCTAATTCATTAATTACTTGAATGTCAGATTGAGCTACAATAGCTGAAACCCCACGGGAAGTTAAAAAGTTTTCATCTATTGTAGATAAATCTCCGACTAATAAACTACCGGGCAATCATGTACCCACCATAACTGAAATAACTATAATTATTAAGTTTATATAACCATTTATTGTTCCAAAGTTCTTATGTTTAACAACACTCATGTATTCGCCAATTATTCCAGTTACACCAGCGCTTCCGCCAATTATTGCAATAACTGCAAAAAATACTGCAAGCATAGCTCCATAAGCAAAAGCGTAAATAACTTGGGCTAAGGAGTTTCCACCTTCAGATCATGTTAAAGGAATTAATTGTCAAAGATCGTTTTTTCCTGCTCACAATTCATTTGAAATTACTTGTTTTGACATCTCGCTAATGTTCGAGTGGTTAAAGTTACCGATTATATATATGTCATTTGCTCCAGGTATCTGACCAATTCCAAATGAAACTAAACTACTAATTACAAGGAATTCAATAGTTAAAAGAGTAAAAATCTTTCCAACCTTCTTCCATCCAAATATAAAAATCGGAATACTTAAAACCAAATATAAGATTCAAAATAAAAGGTTATCAATAATATTGTAAGCTCATATTGTTATGTCTGGATTATGTCTTAAATATACATTAGTTAATCTTGAAATAGATTGTCCAAATGCCGCTAAACCAAAATTGTAAATACCAGTATTTTTAACAAAGAAAAAGCTGATCACCCCAAAAAAAACAGCTAAGAGGCTTGTAATTAGAGATATTTTTCAAATAGGCATAGGTGCATATAATCTTGACATTTTTAGCACAAAATTTGATAGTTTTGTGTATTTGTATTTTGTATTTTGTTTTTTGATTACTTTTTTTATTTCGTCTTGATCTTCTTTTGTAAAAATATCAATTTCAGGTTTTAGTTTTAAATCATTTTGTTCAATATTAGAAACTTCAAACGTTTTTTGATTATCAATAATTTCCTTATCTTTTTTATTTTTGTCTTCCATTTATCCTCCCCAAATTATTAATTATTATTTCAATGAAAAAATATTATTTTTTTAGTTTATTAATTATATTACAACATAGCAAAAATTGAAACTTTATTGATAAATATTCACTATTTTTATAGGCAAATTAGTAAAAATATAGTTATTTTTATTATCAAATAAATGCTATTAAAATTCTTCTTTTAATTTATAATTTAAATATTAAATATTATTTTAGAAAATGAGAGGTTTTTATGAGTAAACAAAATGATTACGATGCTTCAAATATTAAGGTCCTAGAAGGACTTGAAGCTGTTAGAGTTCGTCCTGGTATGTATATTGGTACAACAGGCATTAGAGGGCTTCACCATTTAATTTGAGAAATTGTAGATAATTCAGTTGATGAGTGTATGGCCGGTTTCGCTAATAGAGTCAATATTACAATTACAAAAGATGAATATGTTATTGTTGAAGATAATGGTAGAGGTATCCCGGTTGCAATTCACCCTAAGACTGGTCTATCAACAGTTGAAACTGTTCTAACTGTTCTACATGCTGGCGGTAAATTTGATTCTGATTCATATAAAGTATCAGGTGGACTACATGGTGTTGGTGCATCTGTTGTAAATGGTTTAAGTGATGATTTTGAGGTATGAGTTAAACGTGATGGAAAAGTGCATTATGCTCATTTCCAAAACGGTGGGAAAACTGTCCAAAGTTTAAAAGTTATTGGAACCGTTGATGAAGAGGATACCGGTACTAAAGTTAAATTCCATCCAGACTTCAAAATTATGGATAAAAACAAATTTGATAAAAATGCAATTTTAGACCATGCAAAACAAATTGCATATTTAAATCGTTCTCTTAAGATAAGAGTTGTTGATGAAAGAGATAACACGGATCAAGAATACTTTTTTGAAGGTGGAATTATTGACTATGTTAAAGAACTTAACAAAGGTCAAAAAGTTATTCATGAAGATGTTATTTATTCAGAAGGTGAATATTCATATCAAGATAACCCTCCAGTTCAAGTTGAAGTAGCTATTCAATACAATGAAAGAATTAGTGGAAACATAGTCTCTTATGCAAATAATATTATTACTGTTGAGGGTGGAACCCATGAAAGTGGTTTTTACGATGGTTTAGTTCGTTTAATTAATAATTTTGGTTCAAGCGTAGGTTTTATTAAAAATGAAGATGATAAAGTAAATAGAGACGACGTAAAAGAGGGAATCGTTGCTATTATATCCATAAAGCACACAAATCCAATTTTTGAAGGTCAAACTAAAGGAAAATTAGGCAATAAAGATGCCAGAATGGCAGTTAATAAAGTTTTCTCAGAATCATTCGAAAGATTTTTAAACGAAAACCCTAATGAAGCTAAAGTTATTATTCAAAAATGTTTAGCCGCAAAAAGATCACGTTTAGCAGGTCAAGCGGCGAGAGATGCTGCTCGTAGAAAAACTGTTTTTGATTCAGGTAGTTTGCCTGGTAAATTAGCTGATTGTTCATCTAAAAATGCTGAAATTAGTGAATTATATATTGTCGAAGGTAATTCAGCTGGTGGTTCAGCAAAAATGGGTCGTGATAGAATTACCCAAGCAGTCTTACCTTTAAGAGGTAAAGTAATTAACGTTGAAAAAAACCAACCTAAAAAAGTTTTTGCTAATGCTGAAATTTTATCAATGATTACTGCTTTAGGAACAGGTGTTGGTGAAGAATTTAATATAAATAAATTAAGATATCACAAGATAATTATTATGACTGATGCCGATGTTGATGGTGCACACATTAGAACATTATTATTAACATTCTTCTATAGATATTTTAGACCTCTTATTGAGTATGGTTTTATTTATATTGCACAGCCACCACTTTATAAGATTCAACAAAATAGAAGTGTAAAATATGCATATAATGATGAGGAAAAAGAAGCTATTCTTAGTGAATCTGACACCAAAGCAACAATTCAACGTTACAAAGGTCTTGGAGAAATGGATCCAGAACAACTTTGAGAAACAACAATGAATCCTGAATCTAGATTAATGCTTCAAGTTCAAATTGAAGACGCTGCACGTGCTGATTGAGCATTCACAACATTAATGGGCGATGAGGTATTACCTCGTAGAGAATTTATTGAAGCAAACGCAAAATATGTTAAAAATATTGATATTTAATAATTAAATTTGAGTTAAAAATATTAATTTTATTGCTAGCAATTTTATTACATGAATATTTTTGGTAATATATAACCATAATAAATATAACGGAGTTAAAATGGTAACAATTAAATCACAGATACTAAAAAGAGATAACACATATGATCCACAATCATGAAGATTGTTGATTCAACAAATAAATGACGAATTACACACAGACAATATTAATGAAGTTTTATTAGAAGCTAAAAAATATGTTCTTAATCAGGTTTTTGAAGATTTTGCAGCTAATAAAATGGATCTAGAAATGCAATATGGTCCAATTATATTTTTTGATGTAATAATTAATGAACATTTAACAAATTTCGACAATTGTTCATATAGTGTGATTTATGAGATTCTTTCTAATAAGGATATTCAATTTTTAAAATTATTTGAAGACAATTTTGCTTCAAATGTTGTACCTTTTAACGAAAAAATACAAACAAAAATTTTAAAAAATATTGGTTATAAAAGTCCGGAAATTTCAAGAGAAGAATTATTATCTCTAAAAAAATGATACAAACAAGAATCTTATAAAGATTTCTTTAATGAACTAAACAACGATTTTAATAAAAAAATAGAACTTGTAATTAGTGATAAGTCTATTGAAAGAAACTTCATTGATTCAAAGGAAAATACAATTAATGAAATAAAAAACCTAGCTTTTATGGGACTAGTTAAGTTAAACTATGGATTGTTAACCAAAAGAGAAGCTGAATCAATGTTTATTTATATAGCTTCTAAGATTAAATATTCTAATTTAGCTTTTGAAACTAAAGAAGAAAAAGAAGATTATATTAGAGATTGAATCAATAAAGTTATTTATGGCAAAAAGATGATGGCTAAAGAAGATTCATCTTTATTTAGAAAAATATTATTATCATAATTCAAACGCAAAAGCGTTTGTTTTTAATTTAAAAAAAGCGGTTATCGCTTTTTAATATTTTAAGATGATATTATTCTTCTTCAAAATCGATATTATGGAATACTTCTTGAACATCATCATCATCTTCAAGTTTTTCAATAAATTCTTCTAATTTTTCAAGTTTGTCTTTTTCATAATTAATAAATGAATTTGGAATATATGTAACTTCACATTGAACAAATTCTTGAATATTAAATTTCTCTTCTATTGCTGATTTCACATCTGAAAAATTTTCGGGTGTTGTTGTAATTAAATAAGTATCATCTTCTGTTTCAATATTTTCAATATCTAAAGTAAATGCAAATTCTAGTAATAAATCCTCACTAGGTATAAGTGATTTATTAATTTCTAAAACACCTTTATAATCAAATTGAAAAGGTACTTGTCCTGTTTTTCCCAGTGTTGCGTTTTGTCTATTGAATAGTGCTGCGATTGATGATTTAGTTCTATTAACATTATCTGTCAAAGTTTTAATTAAAAATGTTGCACCTCCAGAAATTGTTGCATTGAATAATAATTCAGTAAATGATGAGGAATCTTTTTCACCTTTTGCTTTTGCTAAGGCTCTATCAATATTAGCCTTTGGCATATTTTTACTTTTCGCTTTAGAAATAGCTAATTTTAATGTTGAGTTTGTTTCTGGATCTGGTCCTCCAGAAGTTGTAGCTGCTACATAAATCTCTTTAAATAGTTTTTGAAATACTTTTCCTCTAGCGGCATCATTAGCACCCTTTTTGTGCTTAATTCCTGCTCAATGTGAATGTCCTGACATATCTTCTCCTTTATTTAGATGTAAATTCTTTAATACTTAACGGTCTTGGAATTGAATTCCGTTTATGTTCTGTATTTTTATTTAGTTGTTTTATTTTATTAGAAATTTCGATATTTACATCATTAAAATTTCCAAGTAGGTAATTATCTAGGTCATTGTAACTAAAACCTAGTTCTTTTTCATCGCTTTGATTTTCTCAAAGTCCAGCTGATGGTTTTTTAGTAATTATTGATTGAGGTATTTTTAAATATTCAGCCACAATACGAACGTCATCCTTTGTTAAATATGAAATAGGTAATAAATCAACCCCACCATCACCATATTTTGTAAAGTATCCTATTGTGTATTCGTCAAAATTATCTGTGCCTAGCACTAAATAGTTTTTGTTTTGCGCTTGCGCATATAAAGTTGTCATTCTTAATCTTGGTTTTATATTGCCTAAAACTTGTGTATTAACAACATTTTTATTTGCTTCAATAATTGCTTGATAGCTTTTTTCTAAATTAATTGTCTTTACTTTTAAGTTATGTTCTTCAATCAAACTATTTAAATCATTTAAATCATTTTGCATAGAATCAATCGGCATAACAAAGCATTCATAATTATCCGGAAATGCTTGTTTAGCTAAGACTGCAACAACAGCGCTATCTATTCCTCCTGATAAACCTAAAACCACTCCGTTTGCATTAGCGTTTTTAACTGATTTTCTTAATCATTTAATTAAATAATTAACATATTTTTTAACTAATGTTTTATCAACATCTGAAGTTAATTTTTTTGAAAATCTTAAGTTTTTAATTTTCTGAATCATAATATTCCTCTCAACAATTGTTTAATTATATATTATATTTTTAATAGAATAAATTACATATTTTCTGTTATTTTTATATTTATATAAACGTTTACTTTAATAATGATAATATTAAACTATGAAAACACTATTTAAAATGAAATTAAAACACGTTTCAAAATCTAAAGCAATATGAATAACTTCATCTATTTTGTTCTTGATTCATTTATTTATATTATCTTTAACTTTTTTTCTAAGTAGTAAACTTACACCCAATTCTGAAGAACAAAATGAAATTAAAAAAATAGCAGCTTCTCAAACATTAATAACTTTTAATATGATTTTCAACTCTGTTATTGGATTAATGGTAATTTCTGATGTTTTTTATCATATTAAAAAAGAACATCTAGAGTATGTTGTCTATTCTAAACCAGTTAGTAGGAAGGATATATTTTGATCTAATATTCTTTCGTCATTGTTATTAGCATCACTAACATCATTTATAATATCATTTTTTATGGCGGTAACCGCTAATTTGCTTGCTAAATATACATTTGTAGAAGTGCTTAAAAATTTTGGTATCTTACTAGTTAGTGGTTTAATCTTGGAATTATTTTTTATTGGATTATGTGCACTACTTTCCAATTACATGTCTAGTGGTGGATTTTTAGGAACATTTATTTCAATAATGATTGTGTTGCAAACAATCTTTCAAATTTTTAAAAGCCTCTTATCTTTTGCATTAGGCACACAAGGCCAAATCAATCATGACTTTGATATTACACATAATATTCAAAACACAAATAATGGAAAAATATTTAACGATAGTGATACAAATAGAGGACTTTCATCATTCGATAAAAACAAAGGATATGAGAATTCATATTTATTGTTTGCAAATATCAAGAACAAAAATGATGTTAATCTTTTTACTAGAAACATTACTGGATTTTCTGACTTTATTAACCTATCAGTTTGAAATAAAACATTTTCAAACCATATGCTAAATTTACCTGAGTTAGGTTCTGAGGAAATAATTAATGAAAAGAAAAATATGTATTCTAAAAAGATAATATCATTAGCTGATGCAAATATTTTAAAAACTCAATTTAAAACTAACGACAAAGATAATTTAGGAATATATGTAATTTTAGATGGGAATAGTAGAGAGTGATTCAATGAGTCAATATATGCTTTAATAAATGGAATATCAATTAGTGATATTAAGGTAAAAAGAATTAGATTTGATGGACAACCTAATAATTCATTTATATTTAATTTTTCATTTGATAAAGTAAATTTTGAAAATATCAAACAAGATAAAAAAGATATTTATATCTTGTTTAAACAAAAATATGAAGAATTAAAACATTTGATTACTCAAGATTTAATCAATCAGTCTTCAGTAGCTGATTCACCATTATCAAGTTTTCAAAGTAAAATCGCAACTCTTGATTATAAAAAAGATAGCTCATTTTTTGAGACAAATAATTCTTGAAATAATTTTGTAAGTTCTTTTGTTGATTATGATAATGCATCCCCAATTCTTTTAAAATTCTTTGAAATCGCAAAATTACTTTTTGATGCAGGATATCAAGAAACTATAAATAACAATAAAGAAAAAATAGATAAATTGATTACCGTTTTAAATGAAAATAAAGATGCAACTAATGCAAAATTATTAGAAGACTTAAAAACACTAAATATTGCAAATATTTTAATGAATAATAATGTTGAAAACATTTGAAAATTAATGTATCCTATAAAACCAACATTGGATATAAACAAAAATAATTTAAATATCTTAACTTATATACTTCAAATGGCTTTATTTGAAACAATTAACACAAAAGATGTACCAGTTATTGATTCATTGCAAAAATCAATTTCTCAATATACTAGTAATGTAGATTCACTTATTAATTCAGAAAATTATTACAAGCGTTTATCTTTAAATTATCTGTCTCTTGGAACTTACAAAATAGTATCTAATAAGAGTTTAGATCCCAAATCTAATGCAAATATGTCTTCAATAGAAGTTATTTCAAAAACTACTCTTGATGTATATCCTTGATATATTTATATATTAATAATGACATTATTAACATCAACGCTAATGACCGCTGGGTATTTCAAATATAGAAAAGCGCCATTTAATAAATAGGAGATTATATGAGTAATGATAATATAGCAATTGAATTTAAAAATGTTGTTAAGGAATTTAAAAATCAAAAAATATTAGATAATTTGTCATTTAAAGTTAATAAAGGTGAATTTCATGGATTTATTGGCGCTAATGGGGCGGGAAAAACAACTTCTTTTCGTTCTTTGTTAAATTTCTATCCAGATGTAAAAGGTGAAATATTAATTAATGGTAAATCTTTTAGAGATGCTAAAGCGCGCGATGTACTAGGTTATGTACCTGAAGTAGCCACATTTCCTAAAAGATTAACTGTGCATAACTATTTGTGTTCACTTGCTGAATTGTCAGGCTTTAGCCATGCTGAGTCAGTTAAAAAAGTGGATAAGTGATTAGATTACTTTAACATTCCGAGTGAAATACGCAAAAAAAATGGTAATTCATTGTCGTCAGGACAAAAGAAAAAAATACTTCTAATTCAAGCTTTAATACATGATCCAAGTATTTTAATTTTAGATGAACCTGCGGCTAATTTGGATCCAAAAGTTAGAATTGAAATTTTTGAGCACCTAAAAAAACTGAATGAAAGCGGTAAAACTATTTTTATCTCTAGTCATATACTTTTAGAACTGGAACAATATATTGATTCTATTACCGTTTTAGACAAAGGTAGATTAATAGACACTGGTCTAATAAAAGATAAAATTAATAATGATTCTTACCCTTTTATAATTAAAACTATTGAACCAGAAAGAGTTATTGAAGTTTTGAAAGAAACGACTAAAAATAATAATAATGACTGATTCAAAAAAGCCAAAAAAGGTGTAATTTTTAGTGGAGAAGAAAAAATCTTACCTTTGGTAATGAAAGAACTTGTTACAAAAAAAATACAGTTTACATTAGTTGGATACAATAAAAAAACACTAAATGAATTGTATTTTAATGAACTTAATTCACAATCATAATTAGTTAATTAAAACTAATTGAGACCTGCTTTTATGGTCTCATTTTTTAATTCATCTTCATCAACTGTTTTTTGTTTTATGCTTCTCATTTGATAAGCTTTTAATAAATTAGAATTTGGGTTTTTATCATTAAAAATAGCTAATCTAATTTCTTTATATATCGGCTCATCTGAGTTAAGTTTTTCTCAAGCTGAATTACTTAAATTTACAAGTGCTTCATATGTTTCTTTATCGCTATCTAAATCAGGCATATTTAGAAAGAAATCATAGTTTTTAAATTTAAATTGCATTAAATATTGATTAATATTTTCTCATTCTTCCTTAGCGTTAAAATAAGCAAATATTTCTGAAGAATAAACAACATTAAGTACTGAAGAGTTAATATTCAAAATTCTTGTTTGTTCATGAAGAAGCTCTTCATTTTTCCTATTTTCTTCATCAACAAATCAAAGAAACGAAACAACTTCACTTTCTTTGAAATAGTTAGTTAAGAGTTCACTGTTTTCTTTAAATTTATTAAAAATTTTGTTTATTTCATTGGCTCCATAAACATCTCTTTTTCTTAAAAAAATTGAATATACTTTAGTTTTTTCCTCATTAGTGAATAAAAATGTTGGAACAACTCTTTTCGCGCTTAAACTTCCATTAAGTTCTTCATTATTTTCATCGTTTATTTGAAATGGAACGTCAATTTTATTATCCATTGGAATTAATTTTAAGTTGTTAATAAATATTTCTTCGGCACAAGTTTTAATAAATTTAAAATATATATTTTCTTGAGTTCTTAAAAATGTTTGTTTTAACTTAGTTTGAAAACTGAAAGGATTTAAAACTGAGTAAAAACGGTATGGAGCATCTATAAGTTTAAGTAATAAGTTTGGTCCCTTACTCCTTGAAAGTAGTGATTTTAAGTTTGTTTCAAATTCGATATAGTTCATATTTTCTCCTAATTTAATTGTCTATCTCTGTATCTTTAATTCAGTTAAAAGTTCTTTTAACAGCTTGGTTTCAACCTTTTAATAATTTATCAACTTCCTTGGTTTCAAGCATTGGCGCAAATACCTTATCAATCTTTGATATTTTTTTAATTTCCTCAAAACTATTTCAAAATTTTGTTGCTAGACCAGCGAAAAATGCTGCTCCTAATG
Organism: Mycoplasma sp. Mirounga ES2805-ORL; assembly: GCF_017084445.1. Classification (GTDB taxonomy): domain Bacteria; phylum Bacillota_I; class Bacilli_A; order Mycoplasmatales; family Metamycoplasmataceae; genus Mycoplasmopsis. The sequence continues at coordinate 698,341 of NZ_CP070947.1, forward strand.
CTGTAGTTTCCGAACATTGAGATCTTATAACGTTAACATTTGATAATGATGATTGAAATTGCATTAAGTAATTAGATTGACTTGCCCCTCCATCAACCTTAAGAACTTTAATTTTTTTATTAGTATCATTAGACATAGCCATTAATAAATCATTTGATTGAAAAGCAATTGATTCAAGTGCTGCGCGGACTATATGTTCTCTTTTAGTTCCTCTTTCGAGCCCGAATATAGCCCCTCTTGAGTATGAATCTCAATAAGGTGCACCTAGTCCAGTAAACGATGGTACTAAATAGACTCTATGTGTATCATCGTTTATTAAATTTACATAGAAATCAGATTCTGAAGAATCATAAATTAGTTTAAGACCGTCTCTAATTCATTGTATTGCTGCACCAGCTATAAAAACTGATCCTTCAAGCGCATAAATAGGTTTTTCATCACCTATTTTTCAAGCGATAGTTGTTAATAATTTGTTCTTGGAAATTATCGGTTTATTTCCAATGTTCATTAATGTAAAGCAACCAGTTCCATATGTATTTTTAACCATTCCTGTTTGGTCACATAATTGTCCAAATAGAGACGCTTGTTGGTCCCCAGCAACTCCAGAAATAGGAACTTTGCTAAATGAATTAGATGATCAATAAGATGGTTCAATTGTTCCGTATATCTCTGAAGAAGATTTCACTTCAGGTAGAATTTCGATTGGTATTTCAAACAATTTTAAAAGTTCTTTGTCTCATTCAAGGGTATTTATATTAAATAGCATAGTTCTTGATGCATTAGAAACATCTGTTGCATGCACTTTGCCTTTAGTAAGTTTTCAAATCAATCATGTATCAATAGTTCCAGCTAATAGTTTTTTATTTTCTAATAGGTCCTGAGCTTCTTTAACATTTTTGAGAATTCATCTAATTTTAGTTCCAGAAAAATAAGGATTAATTATTAAACCGGTTTTGCTTCTCACAAGATCTATGTGTCTACTCATGGATTCACAATATTCACTTGTCCTTCTATCTTGTCATACAATTGCATTGTAAACAGGAAGACCGGTTTCTTTATTTCATAAAACAATTGTTTCACGTTGATTAGCTATTCCGACAGCTTGAATTGAAGATGATTTTATTCCTAATTTATTTTTAGCGCTTTGCATTGTGGATAATTGAGTATTTCAAATTTCTAGAGCATCTTGTTCAACTCATCCGCTTTTTGGATAGTATTGAGTTAGTTGAGTTTGACTTTGTGAAACTACTTCTCCATTTTTATTAAAAATAATTGATCTACAAGATGTTGTCCCTTCATCAAGAGTCATAATATATTTTTCATTCGGTTTCATCACGTCTCCTTATTTTTATCATTTAGAAATTTATATTCATAATTCTAACAATTTAAACTTTTTGTTATTAAAAATAATAAAAAAATCGCCTTTGTAGGCGGTATTAATAAAGTTTTGCACTTTAATGCGGCTCATCGCTAAATAATTATAAGTTTTTTATTTAAATTGTTAAGAAAATATATTATATTAAATATGAAATTTTGTAGGAGGTTTCGTATGTTTAAAAAGTCAATGTCAAGTGCTTGAGGTGTCGTTAAACGTGGAAATATGTTCATGTTAGCAATAGGTCTTTTATTAGGTGCTGCATTTAATGAATTAGTAAAGTCTTTATCAAATGATGTAATTATGGCAAGTATTGCTAATTCTTTAAATGTTGCAGAAGTAAAAGATTTAAAATGAGGACCTGTTTTAATTGGAAAATTCCTAGCCGCTTTACTTTCGTTCATAATTATTTCTTTAATTATTTTTATTATGTTAACTACAGTTTTCTTTATTAGAGAAATAATAATTTCTAGAAAAGCCAAGAAAAATCCAGTTGAAGAACATGAACCTGAACCATCAATAGATGAAAAAATATTAGTTGAGTTAAAATTATTAAATAAACATTTTAATGACAAAAATAATAAATTTAAGTAAATTTAGAAAAACCATCAAGCTAGATTTCTTTGGTGGTTTTTTATTTTTTTTGTTTATAAAAACCTATTTTTTTATTTTTTAAATTAAGTAACGTTAATAAATTTTCCTAATTTATAGTGAGTTGCATTGGTTAGCAAATCGCATTTTATCTAAAACATTTTTTTATTTTTTTTATTGAGACACACGGCATAGTTGTTATATAATTCTAAAACTGTATTTCTATACAGTGATATTTATTGGACATTTAAAACAAATATTATATTTATGAAAGGAAGGTTAAATGCCAACAACTAATCAATTAGTTACAAGTGGTAGAGTAAACAAAATTAGAAAGCAAAAATCACCTGCTTTAATTTTTTCATTCAACACTTTACAAAAGAGATCATATAAAACTCCATCTCCATTTAAACGTGGTGTATGTACAAAAGTTGCAACTATGACTCCTAAAAAACCTAACTCAGCATTACGTAAATTTGCTCGTGTTAAGTTATCAAACGGTATGGAAGTTACCGCTTATATTGGTGGCGAAGGTCACAATTTACAAGAACACTCAGTAGTTCTTATCCGTGGTGGAAGAGTTAAGGATTTACCTGGTGTTAGATATCACATAGTACGTGGTACACAAGATTTAGCTGGTGTTAATAATAGAAAACAAGGACGTAGTTTATACGGAACCAAAAAAGAAAAGGCAGCTAAATAAGCTAATTTAAGGAGAAAATATGTCAAGAAAACATCAAGCACCTATTAGAGAAGTATTAGCAGACCCTATTTTTAATTCTGTATTAATTACTAAATTAATTAACAACATCATGCTAGATGGTAAAAAATCAGTAGCACAAGATATTCTTTATTCAGCATTTGAAATCGTTAAAGAAAAAACCGGAAAAGATCCAATGGAAGTTTTCAAAATTGCTATTGAAAATATCACACCACAACTTGAAATTAGAACAAGAAGAATTGGTGGTACAAACTACCAAGTTCCTTGTGAAGTTTCTGAACGTCGTAAACAAACATTATCACTAAGATGACTTGTACAATTTGCTCGTTTAAGAAACGAAAAAACAATGGATATTCGTTTAGCTAACGAAATCATTGATGCTTCAAACAAAACAGGAAGTTCAATTAAAAAACGTGAGGATACACATAAAATGGCTGAAGCCAACCGTGCATTTGCTCACTTTAGATGATAATGAAAGGAATTATGGCGAGAGAATATAAATTAGAGGATTACCGTAACATCGGTATTATGGCCCACATTGATGCGGGTAAAACAACAACAACAGAACGTGTTCTATATCACACAGGTAAAATTCATAAAATTGGTGAAACACATGACGGTGCTTCACAAATGGACTGAATGGCCCAAGAACAAGAACGTGGTATAACAATTACTTCAGCTGCTACAACAGCATATTGAAAAGGAAAAAGAATTAACATTATCGATACTCCAGGACACGTGGACTTCACAGTTGAAGTTGAACGTTCATTACGTGTTTTAGATGGTGCTGTTACAGTTCTTGATGCTCAATCAGGTGTTGAACCTCAAACAGAAACTGTTTGAAGACAAGCAACAAACTATAGAGTACCTAGAATTGTGTATGTTAATAAAATGGATAAAGCTGGCGCAGATTTCTTCATGTCTGTAAAATCAGTTAAGGAAAGATTAAATGGTAATGCCGTTGCTTTACAAGTACCTATTGGTTCAGAAAGCAATTTCAAAGGAATTATTGATTTAGTTGAAATGAAGGCTTATATTTATGATGGTCAACCAGAAGAAAAAGCAGAACCTCAAGAAATTCCAGCTGATCTTAAAGATTTAGCCGAAAAGAAACGTCACGAATTGATTGATGCAGTTTCAACCTTTGATGATGAATTTATGATGAAAATTATCAATGGTGAAGAACCTACTCAAGAAGAATTAAAGACCGTAATTCGTAAAGCAACTTTAACATCAGAATTATTCCCTGTTATTTGTGGAACAAGTTTTAAAAACAAAGGTGTTAAGAAAATGATTGACGCTGTTGTTGATTACTTACCTTCACCAGTAGATGTTCCTGCTATTAAGGCGCACTATGGTGATGAAATTGTTGAAGTAAAAGCAACAGATGATGCAGAATTTTCTGCGTTAGCATTTAAAGTCATGACTGACCCATTTGTTGGATCGTTGACATTCTTTAGAGTTTATTCAGGTGTGCTTAAAAAAGGTTCATATGTGTACAATTCGACTAAAGATGCTAAAGAAAGAATTGGACGTATTATTCAAATGCACGCAAACAGCCGTCAAGAAATTGATGAATGTTATGCGGGTGATATTAACGCAGCCGTTGGTCTTAAAGTAACAACAACTGGTGATACTTTAATTTCTGAAAAAGGGAAAAGAATTATTTTAGAAAAAATGGTGTTTCCTGAACCTGTTATTTCTCAAGCTCTTGAACCTGAAACTAAAGATGCTATGGAAAAACTAGCACTAGGTTTACAAAAATTAGCTGCAGAGGACCCTACATTTAGAACATACACAGATGAAGAAACTGGACAAACAATTATAGCTGGTATGGGTGAATTACACCTAGACATTATTGTGGATCGTCTAAAAAGAGAACATGGTGTTAAAGCCAAAGTTGGTGCGCCTCAAGTTTCATATCGTGAAACTATTACAAAAGAAGCCGAAGTTGAAGGTAAACACGTTAAACAATCTGGTGGTAAAGGTCAATATGGTCACGTTTGAATTAAATTTGAACCTAACCATGAAAAAGGTTTTGAATTTGTGGATAAAATTGTCGGTGGTAAAATTCCTAAAGAATATATTAAGTCAATTCAAAAAGGACTTGAAGAAAAAATGGCAGTTGGTATATTAGCTGGTTATCCTATGATTGATATTAAAGCTACATTATTTGATGGTTCATACCATGATGTCGATTCATCTGAAATGGCATATAAAATTGCAGCTTCTAAAGCTTTAACAAAAGCTAAAGACCAATTAGGAACAGTTCTATTAGAACCTATTATGGACGTCGCATGTGTTATTCCTGAAGATTACTTCGGTGATGTTATGGGTGACTTAACTCGTCGTCGTGGCCAATTACAAGAAAACGAAACACGTAGTGACGGAGCAAGTATTATTCGTGCTTTAGTACCTCTTAAAGAAATGTTTGGTTATGCAACAGATTTACGTAGTATGACTGCAGGTCGTGGAACATACCAAATGCAATTCCATCACTATGATAAATGTCCAAAAAATATTGCGGATGAAATTATTAAACGTCGTAATATTCAAGATAAGGATGAATAATTATCTAAATAAAAAAGATAGTTGAAGAAACTATCTTTTTTATTGTTTTTTTAGTTATAGTATAGATACTTTAATGAATAAAAATCTATTTAAAATAATACAAACGAAAAAATATTTTTAATATACAATTAATTATTAATATTTGATAACTAATATAATAGGAGAGTAAAATAATATTAATATGAGGTTTAACAAAAAAAGAAAAATATCAATTATTTCAACATGTGTATTTAGTTCAATACTTGCTCCAACAGTTGTTGCAAGTGTTATTTATTTGGCTAATTCTGATACAAATAATGGGCTAAAAATTGATTCATCGATAATAAATAAACCCTTTGTAGCTGAGGGCGAAAATCACGATACTACTAATGCAATTCCCTCTATTTCTGATAATGAAAATTTAAAGCCAACTCCAACCCCGAAACCAGCTCCTGCTCCAACACCAATTCCTAAGCCAAAACCTCCTGCTATTATTAAGCCACCTAAACCTATTCCCCAACCAGATCCGAAACCGGTTCCTAAGCCCAAACCCAAGCCTAGTGAAAATCCAACAACTCCTTTAAAACCTTCCGCTCCAAATGAAGTAATTGCAATTATTAATATTGCAGGTGTTGAAACTAGAGCAGTAGTTGAACCTGTTAAAGATAGAAATTTAGATAAAGAAGACATCGAAAATGGTATAACTAATCTTGAGCCATACAAAAATGAAATTGTTGGTACAGTTAAGTCAATAATAGTTACTGAAGAACTTAAGAAAAAAGCTGTTGAAAATATTCTACATGATAAGAATGGCTATGGAATTAATAGCAATTGATCTAAGAGAATGGTCAATGATATTTTAAGTGTCCCTAATTTAACAGAAAAAGATTTTAATTCATACATTCGTCAAAATAAGGATTGATGAGAAAACGTTATTGATAAATATAGAAGATTATTAGATTCTAAAAACGTCATAAACTTTTTAACCCCCGAAACAGCAAAAGAATATCTTCGTAAACTTAAAGATAAAGAATTTCTAAATGATTATCATAGATATCTTTGACTAATTGGCAATCTTGATTACACTAAATTTACAAAACTTGGTGGTTCAGCAGAAAAAATGTTAAAAAAAGGATTTTTACCAGACCCCACAAATAGTTATGTTGATGAAAATGGGGAATTAAATTCTTATAGTTTTGATCCACCAAATGGATTTAATAAAGTTACTTCAAGATTAAAACGTGATAATAGTGAAAAAAGAGTATTTAGTTATGATTCACATTGGTCTAGAAGTGGTGATGATATTAAAGATGGAATTTATCCTGGATGGACAAAATCTGAATTGCCATACGATCATCCTTATTTAAGAGAAAACGGAATTAATAGTTCTGATGGTATTAAGTTGTCTGAAATGAAAAGAAAAAATCCTGAAAAAGGAAAGATTAATGAAGGCTTTGTTTTAGAAATAGATGCCGCAAATTGAGAAGGATATAATAAAACAAGAGACCTTATTCTCGCGTTAAAAAATAAAGGAATAAAAATAGTTTCATACCGTATTAAAAATATGGGTAAAAATTCAGCAAACCAAGATTTTAAAGAAATTTTAAAAGCTCTTCCTGATGAGATAGATCAACTCGAACTATTTTTTGATGCTAATGCAACCAACACTTCTTCATTAATTGAATTAGAAAAGAAATCTAAAATAAAAGAATTATCACTATACACATCAGGTAATTCATTATTAGATTCATGGTCAATAAATCCTTGAGCTCTTCAAAAAGTTGTTTGGGTAAATACTATTGATTACAATGTGGGATTTGACTACAATAAATATGCAGAGATATTTACAAGAATAACTTTCAATACATTAGCTTTTGATAGAGATGATTATTTAGAGGGTGAACCAGATCCTCTTAAAAAAATTAATTTAGGATTAAAAATGGCCTACTATACAAGAAATAATGAGCCAATTTTCCAAGGTGCTATGGGTGGTGGAAATTCTCCTGATACAAATGAAGGCGGAAATAGTTATGCAACTAATCTTGATTTTTCAAGAGTTCCACAAATAAAATCACTAAAAGGATTAATCTTTAGAAATACTTTACATCCTGAAAAAGGATCAAGAAAAATAAAATCTTTAACCTTACATAATAGTTCAAATACTTTTATTATTTCAAGTAGTGAGTTAGATCAAGCTGGTTTTTCTGCAAACATAGCCCACAATGAACCAGGCCCACCAAGAGCAGAAATTAAATTTAGTAACGGCAGTTTAACAAATAAAATTAAAGTTACAGGTAATTCTATTTCCTATTCAGGAATTAATGAATTAAGGCTACTTGTGAACCTTTCAGAAATTAATACGATTGTTGTTGATTCTAACAATCAACAATTAAAAATGCAATTAAGTAATGCAGGATTTAATGTTCATGATGCTGAAGATGAAGAATTAGACTTTACTTAAAAAGGAGTTATATGAAAAAAAGAATAAAAAATATTTTAGCTTTAGAATTACTTGCACCTATTTTTGTTTCTCCATTTGTTTTATCTTCTGGTTGTTCAAGTGATAAAGCGGACAAATCTAAAAAAAATAAACCGATTGATGAATTAAAAAGTGATATAGAAACATACAAACAAGTTATTGATGGTTTTTTTGACCAATTTGCTAATAAAACAGCTGAATTAAATGAATTAGATAATTCAAATTCACTATTTTTAATACAACCTGTTGAAGGTAAAATGGTACAAGGAAGTTTGGATAAATTATTGCCTACTCAATTTGAAAAGTACACAAAAAATGGCTCATTTAAAGTCGTATTTAACCCATCAAATAAAAATAGCAAAGATCTAGAAAAAATTTTCTCAATTAAAATTTCTAATGTTATTTTAGGCGACAAAGTTCAAGCTATTAAAGAGGGTTCTGCAGAAATTTCTTTTGAAATTACTAACTTATTAGATTCAAACACTGAGTATAAACTAATTAAAGTTAATGGTTTTAAATCAAATTCTGCCGGCATTAATGAAGATGGTTATTTACCCGGTGCATCAGATTCATTAAAACCTAAAAAGTCTGAAATTAGCAAGTATGCATTAGAATACTCTCAAGATAAAAGATTTGATATTGATAATGAAAAATACATGAGAATTTTGAAAAACCAATATCAACAACCATTAAATGTTGTTAGAAATGAAATATCAAATACTACTTTAGCTTCAAAAATATACGATGAAAAAGCTAAAAAAATAAAGCTCGATACATATGAAAACTCAGCATACAAAGGTTTTACATTACCTGTTTATAATGGAAATAATGAATTTCAAGGTTTAGCTCTAAATTTAAAAAATGGTGAAGTATCAAAAGGTCCTTCATGAGTTGATTCTTTAGGAAAATCAGATGAAAACAAAATTAGCGGTTTAGCAAGAGTTTTGATTAATGAAAACTATTTAAAAATAGCTCATCAAACATATTCGGTATCGTTTACAAATAAAAAGCCAGACATTAAAGATGACAATAAAATAAAAGAATATAGTGACACTGGCACCATGTGGATTCTAGATTATCAAGAAAGAAAAGATGGGAAATACCCAACTAAATGATATTTTGGAACGAATGTCCACGTTACTGACAATATTAAGGATGACACACCTAAGTTTTCTATTTTAAAATTGAAAAATGATGTTAAAGTAGGAACAAAATTACATACTTCTGGATTTGATGATAGATTTGAAAATTTTATTTTTGATAAAAAAAATGAAAATATTAAAGTTGTTTATCAAGCTAAGGATTATTTAAGAGACAACCCATTAGATTATCTTGTTCAATCACAAAAAAATGAAATAAAACAAATGCAAGAATTTTTAGATTTTGCTGTTATTGAAATAGATTTTGAAAAAATTAATCCAAGTGAAATAACAGTTTTATCTAAAAATAACTGAGTTACTAAATATAAAGATCTAGATTCTTATAATTTTGCTAAAGAAATAACTAATAATTATTACGGATTATCTAAAGATGAAAAAGTTAAATTTAAATCTCATTCATATTTAAACAATTATCAACAGATAGATTTTCCATTAGCTTTAAAATCAAATCAATCATTTCCCGAAAATATTGATCAACTATTTGCCCTTGGTTATCCTAATTCTTCAGGAGATTTTTTCTTAAAACCATATGAAGATGATGATGAAAGAGATCCTAAAATTTCAAAATGAAATTATAGTTTATGAACTAATTCAGATTACACATTCTATGATTTAGTTAATAATCCTAATTCATTTAATGACCCTAAACAGCTTGCTAAATTTAATAAAGGAAATTTCCTTTCATATCAAATTGGCTACAGAACCTTTTCCGACAAGCCTGGTGTTGTTGATTCATTTATTTCTTCACCTATTGTTGGTAGAAATCTTTATATTGATCCATATTTCGCTCATCCAAAGCAAGATAAGATGAAATATATTCACTACGGTCTTGAATATGCATTAAGACACTATGCACCAGTTGGTGGTTCATCAGGTTCAAGTGTTAGAACAAAAAATAATGAATTAGTTGGTGTTTATCACGCTTCTAATGTTGTTGCTAAAACTGGTTTAGTAGCTGCATTTAGAAGTGAGGGATTCAACTACAACAAGCTTTATGGTGATTATAACTTACCTCAATATGATCTAATATATGGTGGTGGAAAAAATCAACAAAATTCTTATCGTGAAGCTTTAATAAAACTATATGGTGAAGATATTAAGACAGCAATTTTTGATCAAGGTCTAAATTCTAAATATATTCCCGAGGAATTCCAATTCCATTAATTTAAAATAATTTAGTAAAAAGCTTCTTGCTTTTTATTAATTTTTATAGAGAAAGAAATACATGAAAAAAGAAATTATTAATAATAAAAAAGTTTATGACAATTATGAAACTTTGCTCAAAAACCAAAACATAAATTGAATAGCAAAAATTTGTAAGATTTCAATAGTCTTATTTTTATCTTTATCTTGATTAATGATTTTAATATTTTCAACAAGAACAATTTTTGCTAAGCCTATGTTATTAAATAATTCGATATACTTTTTTATGAATTTGGATGTTTCACAGCAAAAAACTGCTAATTTCTTAATTCTTTTTAGAGTTATTTTATTATCGTTTGTTTTATTTTATTCAGCATATAGAAACTACATCAATATTGATTTATATGAAAAAAACATTAAGTTATATTTACCATTTTTTATTCTTTATTTTTCATTATCAATAGTAAGTGTTGTTTTATTCTTTACTTTTTTCTCATTGTTTACTAAAAGTATTATTCAATTATCATTTATTTTGATACCTGTTTTATTATTGTCAATTGCTGATCAAGTAACTAGATTTATTTTAGGAAGAAAATTTAATCCAACATTATATAGAAATAAGATTCCTATTCTAATTAGTGTGTTTTCACAAGTAGTTTTAGTTACAGTTACCATGCTAATTTTATTCTTATGATCAAGTGCTAACTACAATTCAATGTTTGGCGAAAATGGTAATAATTATTTTTATGATAAGTGGCAAAAATTATTTACAGAAAGAAAATTTTCTAATTTCTTTCTTATTCTATTTGCATTTCTCTTTTTAGCAATTTTAATAATGGGTTCAAATATATATTTTGTGGTTTATTTAATAAACAAAAAATATAATGAATATTTTTTAAAAAATAAAATTACTTTAGCAATCAGTTTATTAGCTTCAACATTGGTATGATTTGTTATTCTTCTATTTGAAAAAAATAAAATAATATTAATTACGGGTGAATCGCAAAAGAACGAATATATTTATCTAATCGAAACTGCACTTATTTTAATCTTATTTACATTATTTGCTTTTTTAACACTATACAAAAAAATAAAGACAAAAAGTACTTTAATAAATTTAGTTTATTTTTCATGTTTCAATTTATTAATTTGAACATCATTGATAATAACAATTTTTCTAAACGATAATAATAATGTAAATAGTATTAATTTATTTTTTGCTTCAATAGTGGGTTTAGCTTCATATATTATTTTTAGATTTAAGAATAAGAATATTAATACTTGAATTACATTTTTTGCTAAATTAAATTTAATTTCATCAATATTAACAATTTTAGTTTTTGGTCTTAATAAAATTTTATTAAATAGTGATCCAAAAAACTATTTATTTTATACAATTGATTCCAACTTATATTTAACACAAATTTTTGTAGTAATTCAAGTTTCATTATGAGTATTATTTTTAACTTACATCAGTATTTCAGCTTTTATAGTTTTTCTAAAGATTGCAAAACTATCGAATGGAAAAAAGGAGTTTTAAGATGAAAAAAAATAAGAATACAAAGTTAGACAAAACAAATCTTTTTGATGTTTATAAGCATTATAAGGAGATTAAAGAAGATCCTTTCTTTATATCTTTTGACAAATTAACAGCATCAGTTTTAATAAAAAGTCAATTGGGTTTTGATTCTAAAGTGTTTAATGATTTTGAGAAACAAATTCAAAAAGCAATCAATAACAAGTATGAAATTCTTTTCCGAAATTTTGTTATTTCTTTTAATGTAAATTTAAAATTTAGTGCCGATATTTTAGTGCCGATAGTAACTAGCAAATTAAGTTCTAATTCTGAAACTATTAATTTTAAATCGTCAAATGAGATATCTAAAGACAATTTTTTAAGTATTTATAATGAAATTATTTATCAATTACTAAAGCAAGGCAATTATCTAGAGGTACTTCCTAATTTAATTGTTCACTTATCCAAATCAACAAATTCACTAAAAGTTTCTTTTAGTGAACAATGAGTAATGGATATTGATAGAGGTGACAATGGATCTAAATAAATTAGTTCTTAAAAAAAGAAATTTAGAAAATATTTATTTAAAGGTAAATAATGAAAAAAATGTTTTATTAACAAACATGTTGAAGTTAACTAAAAAAATTAATTATTTAGTTCATGACTGCCTAAACACAAAACAATTAATAATAGACCTAGTTAATAGATTTAATATTAAAAATATTTTTGTAAATCGGGATAAAAATAAAATATTTCAGAAAATTAAACGAACATTTTCAAAACCAAAGAATCTTTGAATATATTTATCAGAAGAACAAAAGTATTCAACAGATTCTTATTCAAGATATGAAAAAAATATCTTGAGGGAAGTTGACAAAAAGAATTCAACATTTATAACTATTGGTAAAAAAGCCAAGGACTTTGTTATAAAGAACAATTTTAATTTATTTAAGAGCTTTGACAAAAGTGACTTAAACTATAAATTTATAATGCAAATTAGTCAAATTATTAAATTACTTTTTTTTGAAGAAGGTTATGAAAATGTATATTTTGTTTTAAATTCAAATAAAAACTATGATGGACACTTTACTCTTCTCCCTATTAATGAGTTTGATATAAATAGATTAATAACTAAAAATGAGCATATAGATAAAGAATTTGATAATTTATCAAATGTTAAGTTCTTTCCGAACATAGATGAGTTTTTAGATACTCAAATAGATTTATTTATTCAAAGTGCTATTTATTCCTTGATTGTAGAGTCATCATTTTATAAAACAAAAGTTGGATTGGTTACAACCAATAAAACATTAAAAGACCTTGATGAAACTATTTCTAAAATTTCTAAAAAAGTTACAAACCTTAAGCGCGAAAAAGAAATTGAGGAAATTACTCTATTAACTAGAACTAATAAAAAGATGATTATTAATCTTGGAGCTAGTGAGGAAGAATAATGAGTAGACAAACATTTAAATTACTTATTAACTATGATTTTGGGAAAAGTATTATTTTCAACAAAGCAGATATAGCTATAAATTACGACGAGGAAAAACAATGAATCTATTTAGATTCAAACTCATTAGGCGGTTTTGGTAAAAAATTATTTAGAATTAATGACTATGAAAAAAACAAGACTTGATACATTTTTTTAGAAAACGTTAGTTTTATAGTTAGCGAAAAAACAATAAAGATCAAAACAGATTCTCAAGTTACTTTTTTAGAACAAGCTAGAGTCAAGGTTGATTTAACTAAGTTAATTAAAGAAAAAAGAAAACAAATTGAATATTTAAGCGCCATTAAAAAAATTGGAATTAATATTGATAATTATCTAAGACTAAATGATTATAAACAAATGTTGTACGAATTAGAGCTTAGACAGTTATTCAATTTGGTCGAAGGAGATTTAAATGAATAAAAAAATAAAACAAGTATTCTTAAAATCTTCCGTTATAGCAACTACACTATTGCCTTCAGCGATAGTAATTAGTGCCGTTGATAAATCAAATAGTGAAAACAAATTGAGTCCTAATTTTGATGAGTTTAAGGCCCAAGCAGATAAATTAATTAAATCATTTTTAAAGGAATGTATTGAAGATTTTATTAAAAATATTGAAGACAAAAAAAGAGCACTAGCAAAAGATAACACGAAAACATATAAGAACAAAATAGAAGAGATGGCTTATTTTGATTTCATTATTGAATATTTCAATAATAAAAATTTAATTATTGATAATCCTCAAAATTATGGTCTAACAATTATTTTTCCTCATGTTATATCAAGAAACAAAAAAATACAAATGGCAAATATTGAGTTTGATAAAAGAATGTACAAAAATGTTAAAACAGGTGTAGGAGACTTTACAGATTATAATGATGCCGTTTCTACAGATGGTAAGATAAAAAAAGAAGGCGAATTACAAGTAAATGGATTAAAGAAGGATGAATTTTCTAAAATATTAACGAAGTATGTTGAATCCTTAAAGAAAGAATTCAATAAATTAGTTTTTTCAAAAGAAGATATTTTAGAGCTTGGCAAGGATTTTGAGTTAGTTAAGTCAGATACTGATTCTTTTAAAATAAAGTTTACTGATTCATTTATAAATAAGAATGTTAATATAACTTTGTACCTTAAATCTAAAATCAAAAAAAGGTTTTTACATTTTGATTTAAAGCAAAATGAAGAATCAGAGGAACCAGTTCAAAGTGAGAGTGAACAATCTAATCCAATTGAAAAACCTCCTGTTAAACCCTTAGTTCCTGGAAAAAAACTAACTAATAATAAAATAAATAGTCAAGTTATAGAGGCTTTACCAAATTTAGCTCCACTAATTAAACATAATAAGTTAGACTTATCTAAAGAGAACTTGATGATTGATTTCAAGAACAATCAAGCTAACCACGATGATTATTTTTTCTTTAACAATCCTATTAACACCAGATTTAAATATTCTGTTGAGGATTTGAATATAGAGAATAGTGAATTGTATGCTTGAGTAAAACTATCTGATAGAAATAATCCTTCTAAATTAAAAAGAAGATATAAAGTTGCGATATTCATTCCAAAAGAGAACGAAATAGATCAATATAAAGCAATCGAAGATATTTATGAGAATCAAATAAAGACAATTCAAGAAACTTATAAAAATTTTTATTTATCTTTAGATCTAGACGATACTATTGATTATTCTAAATTAAGAAGCAATGAGTTAGAAAATTCTTTATCTAACATGATTGATTTAGCCCAAAAAATAAACAGCGGTAATTGAGACCAATCATTTAAGCAATATCAAAATGAATTAATTCAAGATTTATCTTTAAAATATAAAGTTTCATCTGATAATCAAAATTTAATTAATAAATCTAATAGTCAAATACAATATTCTTTTTTAAAATCATTAATAAATTCTAAAATAAATAATAATCCATATTGATTCACGTTTTCAAAATCAATTGAAGTTGTTTATGGTCAGTTTAAGGAAATTATTTCTGGAAATTATAACGATTTTATTAAACCTAATTTCAAAGCTAAAAATATTAATATAGATGTTTTGAATAAATTGGGTACAAAGATTGAAAAAAATGTTTTTAGACTAAAAAATGTCGCATTAGAAAAACCAATCCAAGTTAAAAAATGATATGAAAACTATTTATCTATAACGTCTGATATTATTAAAGATTTTAAGACATTGTCTAAATTAGCTTTAAATAAAGAAATAATTGATATTGATCCTAAAATAGAAAATTTTACAGAGCAAGAAATTAAAGATTTTATTAATGCTTATAATGACGCACAGTCAAGTATTAAAAACGCAAATATTAAACAAAATAAATTTGAAGAAATTTTGGGATCGGTATTAATATCTATAGGTTTATTGTTTCTTCTAGTAAATATAGTATTTTTAATTATTAGGCACAAGAATATAAAAAACAAGACCGCATTACTATTAAATATATTAACGTTAAGCCTGTCATTAATATTGATAATATCAGGCGCACCTCTTATTGTTTTAAGTCTGAAAGGAATGTAATATGAAAGAACAAGAACAAATTAAAGTTTCTGCTGTATTTGACTATATAATACAAGTAAAGGGAAAATACAACTATAAACAAAGGCAAATTTTTACTTTAAAAAATAATAAAGAAGTTAGGTTATTTTTAATTCAGGCTTCAGAAAATTATGCTTACTTATTATCAAACACACAAGATAATGTAGTTAATGTTAATGATGAAATTCTTGAGTGTGATAATGAAGATTCAGTGACAACATATAATGATTTCTTCGGAAAAATAATTAATATTAAAAATGAAATAATTTTTCCTATTGAAAGTAAAAATAATAAATTATCTAATCCTATTCAACACAAGTTTCCAACATTTGGCATAGCACATAATTTAATGCTGGTTAAAAGGTTAAATGAACAATTACACACAGGAATTATTTCAATTGATTTATTGGTACCTATTGGCAAAGGTCAAAGAGAGTTAATTATAGGCGATCGTCAAACTGGAAAAACTCATATTGCTTTAAATACAATTATTAATCAAGCTAAAAATAATGTTAAATGTATTTATGTTGCAATTGGACAAAAAAAAGAAACAATTACAACTGTTTATAAAAACTTAGAAGCTTATGATGTTTTAAAAAACACAATTATTATTGATGCTCCAGCAACAAGCGTGTATGAACAATATCTTGCGCCATATATTGCGATGGCCCATGCCGAAAATTTATCAGTTGATAATGATGTGCTTATTGTATTTGATGATTTAACAAAGCATGCAAACATAATAAGAGAAATTGCGTTGTTAACTGATAAGCCTGTTGGTAAAGAAGCTATGCCTGGTGATTTATTCTTCTCGCACTCGTCTTTACTTGAAAGAGCAGGTTCATTTGTTGATAGAAAAACAATAACTGCACTCCCTATCTTACAAACTATAGATGGCGATATAACATCTTTAATAGCATCAAATATTATTTCTATCACCGATGGCCAAATTGTAACAAGTGCTGACTTATTTGCATCCGGAAAACTACCAGCTATTAATTTGGACTTATCTGTTTCAAGAACTGGATCAAGTGTCCAAACTAGAAACGTAACTAAGATAGCTGGTGAAGTTGGTAAGATTTATAAAAAATACAAGAAGCATTTAAAACTAGCTATGTTAGATTACAACTTTAACGATGAAACCTCAAATCTTTTATATAAAGGTAAAATGATTGAAAAGCTATTTAATCAAAAAGGTTTTGCTTTATATTCACACTCTTTTATGATGTTTATGATTAAATTAATTTCTTGAAATATTTTAAAAAATGTTAATGACGAGGGAAAGGCTATTAAATTTTTAGATACGCTAATTAACACTAACGAAGATGCAAAGGAAATATTTAAAGTTCTTGAAGAAGGAAAAGAGCATGACGATAAAATGGTAAAAAACTACTTTTTATTTGCATTAAAACAATATTCAAACTTTAATAATTTAGATTGAAATATTGATAATCAATATGAATTCATCCCCTTTCCTGAAGAATATTTATTATGAATTTCAAAAAAATTAGGAGATAAATAATGAAACCAAAAATTACACAAATTTGATCAGATATTGTTGAAATAAGATTTTCTAAGAACGATTTGCCTAAATTGAATAGCATCTTAACTTTACATAATGGAAAAACTTTTTTACTTGTTAAAAGAATAGTTGACGAACAAAACGTTAAAGCAATAACAATTTATAGCAGTAAAAATATTTCTTTGGACGACGATGTTGTTGACACAAAGAAGACCTTTATGGTTCCTGTTGGAAAAAATTCAAAAAACAATATTTATAATTTCTGAGGCGCTCCTTTATTAACTAATAGAAACACAAAACCTAAATACGTTGAAATGAATTCCTTAATAAAACAAACTAGAATTCAAAATATAAAACCCAAGATAATTGAAACAGGTATAAAAGCTATTGATTTTTTTATTCCTATAATAAAAGGATACAAATTAGGTATATTCGGTGGAGCCGGTGTTGGTAAAACGGTTTTAATGAAGGAAATAATATTTAATGTTAATAAGCAAAATAAGGAAACATCTAATATATTTATAGGTTCAGGGGAGCGTTCACGTGAAGCTATTGAGCTATTTGATGAATTAGAGTCTTCTAATTTAATGAATAATTCAATAATGTATATTTCTAAAATGAACGAATCTCCAGGTGCTAGATCATCTATAGTTCCTATTGGTGTTACTGCAGCGGAATATTTACGTGATGTTGAAAAAGAAGATGTTCTTTTGTTTATTGATAATATTTATAGATTCATTCAAGCGGAAAATGAGGTTAGTGCTTCATTAGGGAAGAAGCCTTCAATTGGCGGTTACCAATCAACCCTTGAAAGCGATGTTGCAAAAGTTCAAGAAAGATTATTTGAAAATGAGAATGGTTCAATAACGTCTTTTGAGACTATATTTTTACCAATGGACGACTTAAGTGATCCTTCAGCTGTAGCTGTATTTAACCATTTAGACGGCAAATTAGTTCTCTCTAGAGAACAAACGTCAAAAAATATTTTTCCAGCGTTTGAACCTCTAGCTAGTTCATCTAATTCTGTTGATGAAAAAATTATTGGTAAAAAACATTTTAATGCTATTTTAGAAGCTAAAAGAATTTTGAAAGCTTATAAAGATTTAGAGGATGTAATTTTGATTTTAGGTTTTGATGAATTAGATGATGAAAATAAGATAATTGTTAAAAAAGCCCTACAATTAGAAAACTTTTTTACACAAAACTTTTTTATGACTGAAAATTTCACTAAATCTCCAGGACAATATGTTACATTGAATGATACCGTTGAGAGTGTAGTAAGAATTTTAGATGGTAAATATATTAATCAAAGTCCAGATATTTTTTCATATGTTGGTTCAAACTTAAATATACCGACTGACGAAGAACTAGGCTTAAATAATAAGTAACTTCTATGAAGTTATTTTTTATAACCTAATTAAGTTTTGACTATTTTTTTCATAATTTGATAAAAAAATATTTTTTTCTTTAATTTAAAGTTTTTTAAACTTATAATTCTTTTGTTATGTTAAATAAAAATTATTCACGTATTCTAGGAGCGAATTTCATCATTATTAAAAATATTATGATGTGCTTTTAGTGTACGACCTGAATACTAAGAAAACTTAGCAGGTCGGTAAGAACCTGCTTATATAATTCCAATATAAAGAGAAATATAATAATCTTTACATAGAAAATAATAATAAGTGGGTGCAAAACTAAGCCTACTTATTATTATTTTTTGAATAAAAAGAATACTTAACATAACTTATTAAATTAATAAAAATCCAAAAAGGAGAAGAAAAAATGAAATTTAAAAAGAAATTATATCTTTTACCTATTTCGATTCTGCCAGCTGTTGGTTTTTCAATGACAGCAGTTTCATGTTTTAATAGCAATAAAAAAGATGATGAAATACAATCTAAATTATTTGATGAAATACTAAAAGATAAATTTAATATTGAAAAAGAAAAAAATAATGGTTATGCTGTTAATAAATTTTCAACATTAAACGATACTTTAGCTAAAAATCACATCTATAAAATAGGTATGGCTTCAGAGTTTAAACAAAATGCATATATGGCAGACCTGTCTGCAAGTTATGGTAACTATTTAAATAAGGTTGAAGATAACACGATTGGTGTTATTGTTCGTAAGGAAAACTTATTTAGACCTATTATTGAAGACAACTTCGATAAAACAACTGGTGAAAGAACTAAAAGTATTAAAAGACCATCTGTATGAAGATATAAATTAGAATTAGGCGCTAAAGTAATTATTACATTGAAGGACGGCACTGTAAAAACATATGATAATGACTCAATCGATATTTTTCCAGAACCTGAAAATGTATCAGAAAATACATATAATTTTGTTTCATACCAAGGCTGATCAAATAATGCAACAAGTATTAACAATAAGCAATTTATAAAAGATTTAAAAAACGCAACAAAGCTACAATTAACCGTTAAAAAAGATGTTAAATGACAAAAAGTTGAAGGTGATAAGGTAGTTCAAACCGATTATACTGTTAGTGTAAATGATTTTTACACATCATGATTAAGAACAAAGAACCTTTCTAGAGAAGTAAGAAAAGACTTATTAGAAAAAAGTTTTAAAAAAGGTGCTACTGATAAGGCTATCTTAGATAATCTTAAGAAATTTGTTGGCGAAGGATTTGTTAAAACATTTGAACCTGGTGAAGAACCGGAAAATATTGCCGACCCTGGTGCAGCACCTGTAAAACCTTCAGACCCAAATCAACTTGATCAATATAATAAAGATTATAAAAAATGAGCAGAAAATAAAGCTAAATTTGAAAATCACAAAAAATGAGTTAGCAAAAAAGAATTGCATGATACTTTAGTTAAAGTTTTTGGCAATTCCGAAACAGAAGCATTAGCAGCATTTACACCTAAGAAGGACAAAATCGTTTCATTAGTTGCTGACAACATCATTGTTAAACAATTAGATGAAAAAATGCAAGCAATAAATGACGATACTCACTATTTTAATGATGAAAAACATTATCCAAATAGCTATCTATATGAATTTCAAGATATAGATTTAGACAAAACTTATAATAAAGATGAATTAATCACAAAAGTAAATGGTGAAGAAGCTTTAACATTTAATAAATTGAGTTCAGCAACAACAGGACAATTTGATATTTTCTTTGACAATCTAGCCTCTTCATATGATTGAGTTGCTGCTCCTGATGAATTTATTAAAGCTAAAATAGGTAATGAACAAATTCACTCATCAGCAAATAAAAATGATGAAGTTGCCAACGTTAAGAAGACACTTAAATTAATTAAAGAAGTTGATAAAGATAATGAATTATTGACATCAGGTATCTACTGATATGGTGTTAACTATCAAGATACACTTTATGTTGGTCACTATGTATATTTAGGATATGAAACAAGTGCACAAGAGGAAGTTTGAGTAAAAAACACAAATTATGTTGATAAAGATTTTGCTAATAGTAAATACAATGTAAATACAATTGTAAGATACTGAAAAAACCAAATGGACAACTCGCAATTCCAAAACGCAGCATGAAAGAAATATAAAAATGGTGAAATTTCTATTGTTCAATTTTCAGGAATGTCAAGAACAGATAAAAACGAATTGGAAACTAAATCAAGTACATATGGAAAACAATTTACACAAGTTTTAAATACTAATGAATTAACTGCAAACATGGGTTGAAACATTATACCTGGTAAGACCGATTCGCCTGTATATAACAAAGTTGCATCACACTTATTATTTGGAACTCCAAATGCTGATAATGGAAATATTTCATCAGAAGATTCATACGTTAAATTGTTATCAGGAACTTCAGTTTCATTTAAATCATTATTAAATGCCGCTATAAATTGAGAATTTATCGCAAACAAAACATCAAGTAACCAATCAAAAACTTGAATTAATGAATTAGCTAAAGATGGAACAATTGGTGGATCAGATCAATTAACAAATCCAAAGAAAACACCAAACGAATACTATCAAGAACTAAATGTAATTAAAGCTTACAAGGAAGATGGAACTTTATTATTGCAAATTACTCAAGAAGAGAATGAACAATATCTAAAATTAGAAAATGATGAAAGAAAGAAAATTAAGTCAGCTAAACATAAAGAATTAAGCGAATATGTTACAGCTTTACTAGATAAATTCTATAAAGAAAATGGATATGCAGATACTGAAAAAGTAGAATTTTCATACCCATGAAGATATATGAACTGACCAGATCCATCATGAAAAGAAATATTTGAAGAATTACCTCAAGTTATTAATTCACTAGACAAGAAAAACAGAATAAGTGTTAAATTTATCATTTATGATAAACCATCAGACAAAAATTTATGAGTTAATGCTTTATCTCGTGAAGCAGCGGTAACTAAATTTAAAGGTTGAGCATACGATGTTAATAATATAGCAAGTGGTATTGACGGTATAGCATCAACTGGATTTAATAAAGCGTTATTATTAATTGCCGGAAGTGAAAAACTAAGAAACCAATTAAAAGCTGGATTCCCAGAAATTGTTAAGCTAGCTGAAGAATTTAAAACATACTTAAAAGAAAAATCAATCACATTAGGTGTTCCTTTAGACAAAATTTGCAAACTAACTACAAATGAATTATCAAAATACAACGATAACTCCTCATCACACATTTGAAATGATTCAACACATAAACTTGAAGAAACATCTACACCTCAAGTTGATTGAGGAGCATTAAGACCCAAATTCCTATACTGATATGCACAAAAAACACCAAATGATCAATTGATAGAATTAGTTAATGAAATAATTAACTTTGTCGGACCAGTTGTTGATGGAAAAAGATCAATTCTAAAAGATAACTTCCAAGTAACAGTAGTTAATCCATATATACTAAAGCCTTCAATTGGTTCAAATTCATTAGATTGAATTTCAGATATGAACTTTATCTATAACCCAGAAAAATAATTAAGATTATTAATTCTATATATTATGGTTAAGAATTTAATTTCTTAATCATTTTATATGCAAAATACATAAAACAATAAGAAAGACAAGATTTTAATATTTTAAAGTTTATTATTTAATAATAAATTAGAAAAAATTGATAAAATTTTTATTATTATGACTAAATATATATTAAAAAGATTTTTACTAGCGTTACTAACAATACTTGTAGTTTTAATATTTTCATATTCCTTAATGGCAGCTTTTATAACTAATCCATATTTTTCAGATTATCAAAAAGAGCTAGCAGAAAATAAAGGTAATATATCTAAAATATCTCCTATATTAGTTGAAAATTTTAATAGGTGAAATGACACAAGTGTTTTTCAAAAATTACTAGTATATTTAAAAAACTTTTTCAACGGGGATTTTGGGCAGGTTTACGGAACTTATGATACAGTTCCCGGATATTCAAAAGGTGAACCAATTCCTAACCTATTTTTCGGACCATTAAGATTTTCAATCATAGTTTCCCTTCCATCCTTTGTAATATCGGCTATTTTTGGAGTATTGCTCGGAATATTTGCTGGATATAAACATGGGAAAATGACCGACTCCGTAATAAATATTTTTGTTTTCATATTTATTGCAGTTCCTTCATTTATATTAGCCCCATATATGATTAAGTTATTTGGAATGTTAAATTTCCCAGAAACATATGTAAATGCTAATGAAAAAGGGGCAGATCAATTATTAGAAATTAAATCATTGATCCCCGCAATTTTCACAATGATTGTAAGTCAATTAGCAGTTTATACACTTTATACACGTAACCAAGTTGTTACAGTTTTAACTTCAAACTATGTTCTTATTGCAAAAACAAAAGGTCTTTCTAAAATGTCAATTTTTTGAAAGTATGTTTTTAGAAATATTTCAATACCTCTTGCTGCAATAATAATTCCATCATATATTTTCTTGCTTAGTGGAAGTATTATAATAGAACGTTTTTGAAGAATACCAGGTAGTTCGAACATAATTATGCAGGCCTTTCCAAATGGCGATATTAATGTAGTTATGTTTAATATCTTCTTCTTTACTTCTTTATCTGTCGGCACTGAAATAATTGTTGATTTATCTTATGTGTTAATTGATCCTAGAATTAGATTTTCATCTTCATCAGGAATTAATTTATTAGACATTATAAAAGCTTATTTCGCAAGAAAGAGAGAAGTCAAAACAATTATTCAAAATCAAAATATAAATAATAATGCCGAATATGTAAAGGAAGGAGGTAATTAATTATGAGCCGAAATGATAGCATTTCAAATACAAAACTTTCAAAGGAAATGCATGAGATGCTTGTTTTCTCAAAAAGAGAAAACCACTCAAATAATATAGCAGGTAAACCAAAAGTTTTAGTCCTTGAAATTTTTAAACGTTTCATAACAAACCCTGTTGTAATTATTAGTTTTATAATTTTTGTATTAATTCTATTAACAGCTATTATTGTAAAATCAACTTCTCCTTACCCATCTGTGGGAGCTTTCGATTCTAATTTACCTGAAGGTGAAGGATTTAGTGAAAAAGAATTTATACCTCCTTTATTTAATAAGTGAACTGAAACATCTGACACTAATCAAATTAAAAATATTATTCAGATGAAAAATGGTAAATATAAGGAATATCTAGCTCAATTTGCAAATTATGAATTTTTAAATTCCAATGGTACATTGATTAGATTTAATTACTATGACTATTTCAATGGAAATATTATTTTTACAAAATTAAGAAAAGCTGAAGCAGAACACATCACTATTGATCAAGCTTTAGTTGATAGTTATATTGCTGCATTACCAACATTAAAAACATATTTCGGTACAAATGGTCAGGGTGTTGATGTTTGAACCGCGTCATGAGTTGGTACATTTGAATCTATTAAGCTAGCCTTAATAGTTGCTACTATTGAAGCATTCATTGGTATTTCTATAGGTTCATATTTAGGTTTTCATGCCGGTAAAAGAATAGATACTATTATGATGCGTGTGATTGAAATATTCCAAGCACCACCATCGATTATTTGATTATTAATGTTTGTTTCGCTTTGAGGAACATCAAATAATGTTCTTATATTAGGTTTGTTATTCTCTGGATGAACATGACCAATTGGTACATCTCGTATGTTTATAATTACGGTAAAAGATGAAGAATATATTGTTGCTGCTAAAAGTATTGGTGCTTCAACATTTAGACAAGTATTTTTACATGCGTTGCCTGCAATTATAGGCAAATTAGTAATGAACTTTGTTCGTCGTATACCTTCAATAATTCTTTCTGTAGCTTCATTAGCCTTTCTTGGATTTTTTGAAACAACTACAACAGCGAACTTAGGAAGTTTTATCTTTAAAAACTTAGATTCATCAGATAAAAATATTTGACAACTACTACTTCCAACAACAATTCTTTTAGGCATTTCACTATCGCTTCAATTCGTTGCTATTGGATTACACGATGCTCTAGATCCTAGGGTTATTAAAGGTAAGAATTAGAAAGGTTACATATGAGTATAGACAAAGATAAAAATGATGATGTTCTATTAGAGGTTAGAAACTTAAAAGTTGATTTCAAAATAAATAGTAAAAAGACTATTAGAGTTATTCGTGGTTTGGATTTAGAAGTTATGCGCAGTCAAATTGTTGGTTTAGTTGGAGAATCTGGTTCAGGAAAATCAGTTACTTCTAAGTCATTAATTAACGTTAATGAGAATGCAATTACAAATTCTGATAAGATGGTGATTGACGGCTTAGATTTAACAAATATGAAAAAGGATAAGTTATGACAAAACGTTAGAGGTCAATACATAGGTTATATACCTCAAGATCCTCTAACTTCATTAAATCCAACTAGAAAAATTAAAAATCAATTATTAGATGCACTAAATTTAAATAAAACATGAAAAGCAAAATCTAAATCAGAAAAAGACGAATATCTAATAGGTTTATTAAAACAATTCGGAATAAGGGATGCTGAAAATGTTTATAATCGTTACCCTCATACCCTTAGTGGTGGTATGAAACAACGTGTTGTTATAACTATGGTTGTTGCGCTAAATCCTAAATTAATAATAGCCGATGAACCTACAACAGCTCTAGACCCAACTGTTCAAGCGAGTGTTTTAGCTCTATTTGAACAAATTCGTCAAAAGATGAATATTTCAATTATTTTAATTAGTCATAATATCAGTGTTGTTGCTAAATTCTGTGATTACATTTATGTTATGTATGCAGGGAGAATAGTTGAAAGAGGAACTAGAAAAGCAATTTTCACAGACCCACGTCATCCATATACATGAGCTTTAATTCAAGCTATACCTGAAAATAGTCAAGAGAGACTTTATTCTATTAAAGGAATGCCACCTGATATGAATAACTTACCATTAGGAGACCCTTTTGCACCACGTAATGAGTATGCCTTGGAACTTGATTTTTATAAAGAACCACCGCTTATTCAAGTAGAAGATACGCATTATGCTGCAACATGATTATTGCATCCAGATGCTCCTAAAGTAGAGAGACCAAAAGAATTAATGACTAGAATCAACAGTTTTAAGGAAGTTTTTAATGATGAATAGGAAAGACGCAAAAGTAATTCTTGAAATAGAAGGATTAAAAAAATATTTTACAAACAACGGAATCGTTAATAAGGCTGCTGACGATATAACTTTTAATCTACACGAAGGTGAAATAGTTGGTCTTATTGGAGAATCTGGTTCAGGTAAAACAACTGTTGGTCGTTCATTATTAAGACTTTATGATGACTTTAATGGGTTTGTTAATTTAAATGGTCAAGTTATTAGTGGTAAAAGATTAAAAAGATCTCAACGTAAATTTTTACGTCGTAATATCCAAATGATCTTTCAAGATCCACATGCTGCATTGAATAGCCAAAAAAATATTTATTCAACCTTAAAAGAACCATTGATTGTTAATGGAATTATTAGAGATCAAATTAGCGACATTTTTAAGGATTGAGAATTAATTAAAGAAAACTATTACTACACATTTAGAATAATGTATAAGCAACTTAAATTAGATAATTTAATTGCAGTTACAGCTCTTGCGAAAGATTTCTTCCCTAAATGAGTTAAAAATTTTGAAAACTATAAATATGATGAATCATTAAATTATGAAGATAATTTCAACGTTTTCTATAATTACTTAGAAGATAAGCAAAATATGGAGAGTGAAATTGTTGATAATCTTTACGACAATACAGATAAGTTACTAAGTTTTTATTTTGAAAAGCAAAAAGATTATCGTAATGGTGAATTAGCTATTGATGAAAGAGAACTATTAGATGCTCGTAATGAACTTAAAAAAACAATAGCTTTGCGTAGAATGTCTTTAAAAACATATGAAGCTAAAAATAATATTAGGCAATTAAACAAAGAATATGCAGATTTCTTAAAAGAAAATTATGATGATGTTGTCGCATCTAACAAAAATACTTTTAGTAACTACATTAGAGAATTTAAAGTTGAGAAAAAAATTAACTTTTGGAATAAACTATCAGCTAGAAAAATAGATGTGTATTTAAATGAGTACAAAAAGGAACTAATAAATAAAAAGTTACATTCATTAGTTATTGAATACAGCAAAAAACTAAATTTCTTAAAATATCATGAAGTTAAAGATTTTGTCAAAAGTATCAGAAGATATTCTGAGATATTCTTTCAAAATCATTTTGAACACATACAATATTCTAAGGATGTTAAAAAAGAACTAAAAGATATTTTAGATTTACATTTTAATTATGATGCTTCCCCTTTTTTAAATAAGCATAACGTTAACGTAATGAAATTTGAAAAAGAAAAAGCTGCTTGACAAATTGAACTGCATAAAAATAAACAATTGTCAATGGCTGATACCAAACCTGCAACTACTGAAGCTCAAGTTAGAAGAGCACAAAAGCTAGTTGAAGAAAAATATAAAAAACATATTGAAGCTAATGAAAAATTTGTTAAAGAAAATGAATCAAAAATTAAGGAATTAGATGAAAATATAGAAGCGCAAGAAAAACTTTATAAAGATCTTGTTGATTTACAAACTCAAACAGATAACTACTTTAAGAAAATATCAGAAGATTTTATTAAGAAGATTAATGATGACATAGATTCAATCAAGAAAAACAAAAATCATAAGAATGAATATAAAGAATTAATTCGCTCTCGTTCTATTTATAAGAGTAGAATTCTCACTAAACAATCTACATTAAAATCATTTAAAATTGAAACAAGATATCTTAAAAAAGATATTAACTCAATCAAAATTTTATTAGGTATTTATGAAGGTAAGTTCAATAGAATATTGGCTGGTAAATTTGGAGATTTAGCGCGCAAAATCACGTTTAATTTCTTTCCAAAATTTTTGGTTAAAAACCTATTAATTAAGAACACTATTTATAATTCACTTGAAGCAGTTGGTTTATTAAAACAATTTGCTTATCGTTATCCTCATGAGTTTTCTGGCGGTCAACGTCAACGTATAGTTATAGCTCGTGCTTTAATTACACAACCTAAAGTTATTGTTGCTGATGAACCTATTGCATCATTAGATATTTCAATTCAAGCTCAAGTTGTTAACTTACTTAAAGATTTATGTGAAAAGAAGAATATTGGTATGATCTTCATTGCTCATGATTTATCAATGATTGAATACATAGCTGATAGAGTTCAAATTATGCACTTAGGAAAAATAGTTGAATCCGGTGATACAGATGTTGTTTATGAAAAACCAATACACCCTTATACAATTAATTTATTTAAGGCAATTCCTAAAATTTCTAACGCAAATGAAAAATTTGAAAACATTAATTTTGAACTTAACTACTTAGATGAACAAGAGTATCCAAATCTACCCATGTTATATCAAGTTGAGGAAAACCATTATATTTACGGTAATCCTAAGCAATTAGAAGAATGAACTAAACCATTTGGTATACATGATTATAAATTAGTTTCAAGTATTTCTTCAGAGGCAGACCCTTCTATAAAAGACCTACCTTTTGATGGAAAAGATCAAATACCAACTGGTGTGGATTACACATTAGTTTTAGATAGTACAGAGGAAAAAGATATTGCTTTTTCTAAAGCAAAAGAAAAACCAGATTCTAGTGCATCACAGTTTAATTTAACTTCAACAAGTTTTACATTAGATGAAATTCAATCTAAAAAAACAAAATCAGTAAATAAAGAAGTATTGAAAAAAGATAAAACTAGTTCAAAGAAATCAACTACTAAAAAAAGAAACACAATTTCTAAAAAACAATCATAATTAATTTAAAATTATAAAAATGTTCGAATATATAAAAAATGGTTTGCATTGAAAAAGAATAATTCATTTAATAGTGGTTATTCTTATTTCTTTGTGTCTTTCTCTTATTTATTGATTTATTGACAGAACTAAAAATGTTTCTAACAATATAAAAACAATAAATATTTTAATGTTTAGCGGTTTATTCTTTCTATCATATGCAATAGTTATCCTAGCTTTTAAACATGGATTGGGAAAAGGTTTTTTTGATTATCAAAAGAATAAAAAAGATGATGTTTTAAATGATAAGCTTCAATATTTAAAAAATCAACCTAATACAGTTGAAAATAGAGCAATTATTAAATCAATCGAAAACCAAATTGAAGATAGAAAATTCAAAAAAGAATGTGCTCATATTCACCCAAAAAATAATTTAATTTTTTACTTAATAATATTGCTAGGGATTATTTTATTAGCAATTGCTATTGGCCTACATTTTTCATAAGGCATTAGGAGATATTATGGTTAAAAGAATTGCTGTATTAACAAGTGGAGGTGATGCTCCAGGCATGAATAGTGCTATAAGGTCAATATGTAAAAGCGCAAAGTTAAAAAATGTCGAAACCTTTTTAGTGTATGAAGGATTTAAGGGCCTTTATGAAGATAATATTATTAATTCTAATGACATCGACTTGGATTTCTTTAATTCAAGAGGAGGAACATGTATTTTTTCGGCTCGTTTTGAGGAATTCAAGAATAAAGAATATAGATTAAAGGCAATTGACAATTTGAAGAAGCGAAAGATTGATGCTTTAATAATTATTGGTGGAGACGGTAGTTTTCAGGCCGCACAAGATCTATTTAATGATGGTTTTAAAACTGTTGGAATACCGGGGACAATTGATAATGATATTCCTTCAAGCGATTATTCAATTGGCTATGATACAGCATTAAATACTGTCACTAAAAATATTGATTCTATTAGAGATACCGCTAATAGTCAAAAAAGAATAATGATTATTGAAATTATGGGAAATAGATGTGGTTTGTTAACTCTTGATGCAGGACAAGCAACAGGTGCTGAAGTTATTTCAACACCTGAATATACATTATCCTATGAAGATATAGCAAACTCATGCTTAAAAATAACTAATGAAAAATATATCGAAGATAAGCAAGCTCTTTATCAACTCAGAAGGTGTATTATAGTTGTTGTAACAGAAAAGTTATACGACCTTGAAAAATTAAAAAGCCAAATTAGTGCTAAAACTAATTGAGTAACAAGATACAATGTTCTAGGCCATCTTCAACGCGGTGGAAATCCTACAGCTCGGGAAAGACAAATTGCATCTCAATTTGGAACTGAAGCTGTTAAAGCTCTTTTAAGTGGTAAAAGCGGAATAATAATTGGAATGAATGGTAGTGATTTTGTTTCTATTCCTATTGAAAAAGCTTTAAAAATGAAACTAGATGAAAAAAGAAAAAAAATAAAAGAAATGACTAAAGAATATACTGTTTTAAACAGTTTAAAATAAACTTTCGGTCGTTATTTTGAAATATGTTATGTTCAATTGCAACATAATAAATTTTAATAGCGAATTGAAAATTTGATATGATTGTTTAGGCTTTAGAAAGGACTTCATTATGCTAAAAAAACCAGTTGTGTTTAGTGATGTTGATGGAACAATATATACAAATGATTCTTATGTTTCAAATTTTAATTTGCAAGCAATCAAAGGTAATAATTTAAGTTTTAATATTGCAACAGGCAATCCTATTTGTCCTAGAATGATGAAATTAGCAAAATTAGTTAATGCTGATTACATTATTGGCTCAAGTGGGACACAAATCTACGATGTTAAAAAATTTAAATATGTATATGAACAATTAATTGATCCAGAAATTGCTAAAAAAATATTTAAGATTTTTAAAAAATATAATGCTAGTGCAGCTGCGTGATCTAGTGAGGTTTTTTATATCTTTAAAGAAGAAGATAAAGAATTTCTAAATAAAATTTATTTTAGATATGAGTCATTTGATCAATTCGAATTGTTTGATGATTCTATTAAAAAAATTAAACCTATTTCTAAAATGGAAGTTTACTTTGAAAATACAAATAATTTAGATCAAATTCAAAAAGAATTAGAAAATGTAGGATGTTCTTTTATTAAAACTCATATGAATTTTGAGATATTACCTCAAAATACATCTAAAGGTAAAGCTATTTTATGAATGATTGATAATATTTTAACTGATTATTCAAGAGATGAAATAATGGTTATTGGAGACTCAGAAAACGATTTCTCTATGTTTGAAAATTTTGAGTTTTCATATATTATGGATAATGCAAAAGATGAAATAAAAAATAAGGCTAAATTTGTTACAAAAGACGTTGTTGATCATGGCTTGGGTCATGCAATAAATGATTATGTTGAGAGATTTAGAAAACATTTAGATTCAAAATAATTTAAGGAGTAAATATGTCATTAAAAGCAGGAATTGTTGGATTACCAAATGTTGGTAAAAGCACTTTATTTAGTGCTTTAACAAAGTATCAAGTTGAAGCTTCTAATTATGCTTTTACAACAATAGAGCCAAATATAAGTAGTGTACCTCTTAAGGATAAAAGACTATTTAATTTAGCTAAATTAGTAAATCCTAAAAAAATAGTTCCCGCTACTTTTGACTTTGTAGATATTGCAGGGCTTGTTAAAGGTGCTTCTAAGGGAGAAGGTTTAGGTAATAAATTTTTAGGAAATATTAGACAAGTTGATGCAATTATCCATGTAGTTAGATGCTTTGAAAATAAAGATATTATGCATGTTGCTAATGAAATAAATCCTGTAAATGATAAAAATGTGATTAATATGGAACTGATGCTTGCTGATCTAGAAACTATAAATAATGTAATAAATAGAATACATAAAAAAGCAAAATCTGGAGATAAAACAGCCCAATTAGAAGAAAATCTAGCTTTGCGTTTTAAGGAAGCTCTTGAAAATAATATAATGATTAATACGCTTATTCCTTCTTTAAATGAGGATGAATTAAAACTGGTTAAAAGTTATCAATTATTAACTGCTAAACCAATGATTTATGTGGCGAACTTGTCTGCTGAGCAAATTGCTAATTATCAAAATGATAAATTATTTTTGGAGCTAAAAAGTTCATTAAATAATGAAAAAATTATTCCAATAAGTGTTCAATTAGAGTCTGAGGTTTCTCAATTAGATGACGCTGAAGCTAAAGAATGACTATCATCATATTCTATTGTTTATAGTGGTTTAGATTATTTAACAAGAGAATCATTTGATCTACTTAAACTTAAAACATATTTTACAGCAGGCCCGGAAGAAGTAAGAGCATGAGTTTTTAAAGACGGAATGTTCGCTCCTGAATGTGCAGGCATAATTCACTCTGATTTTGAAAAGAAATTTATTAAAGCTGATATTATTTCATATGAAGATTATGTAAATTGTGGCGGTGAAACAAATGCTAAAAGCCAAGGCAAACTTAGATCAGAGGGAAAGAATTACCTTATGAAAGACGGTGATATTTGCCACTTTAAGTTTGGTAAATAATTCTTTTTGGGGGTTTAGTATAATGGCATTACAGCGGTCTCCAAAACCGCCCATAAGGGTTCGATTCCTTTAACCCCCGCCATTTGAAAACATTTTCACAAAAAAATATCAAGATTTAAGTCTTGATATTTTTTTAGCTTTTTATTATTTATTTTGTTTCAGTTTGTTGTTCTTTATTTGTATTAGTTGTAGTTGTAGGCTTTACAACTCTAATTCTTTCTTTAGTGAAAGGCATTAAAGCCATAAATCTTGCACGTTTAATTGCGTTAGCAATTTTTCTTTGATCTTTTGCACAAGCACCTGTTGTTGAACGAGGTTTAATAGCGCCAACACCAGAAACATATTTACTTAAAAATTCAACATCTTTATAGTCAACATAGTCAATCTTTTGTTCACAGTTGTCACATCTACGACGTTTTAGAAATCCAACTTTTTTATTAATTTTTCTAGCCATTATTGTAAATTCTCCTATTTATTTTATTCATCGAAATCATCTGTTCCAAAATCATCAAAACCATGTTCTGAACTTCATGTTTTTGTTTGGTTTTCATTTTGATATGCAACATTATTTGGTTGTTCTTTACCAGCAAATGTTGGTACCTGTTGTTGAACAGCATTATTCATTTTGTTTTTATTAAAAGTGTTTTTTGGAGTTGATGCAACAAAAGTTTCATTTTGTTTTAGTTCTCTAGCTTCTCTTTGTTTTCTTGATTCAAGTAAAGAAAAGTTTTCAACAGTAACTTCATAACTATTTATAATGTTGCCTTGTTTGTCAGTATATCTAGAGCTTGTAAATCTACCTTCGATTGAAAGAAGTGTACCTTTTGTTGAGTATTGTTCAATAGAAATTGCCGCTTCTCTTCATGCAACAAAAGGAATAAAATCAGTAATTTCATTTCCCCCTTGATAGCGTGATACAGCAAGAGTTCCTCTAACATATTTAACACCGTTTGGTGTTGAAAAAGATCTAACTTCATTAGTTAATCTTCCAATCAATAAAACTTTATTCATTAGCATTCTCCTTAAAATAAACTATTTAGTTTCTTCTACTTTTTTGGTTCTTGGTTTTCTAACTCTTGGTTTTTCGTCTTTATTTTCATCTGTGATATTGTCTTTTTGACTTTTACTATGTGAAAATTTTGAGTTTTCATTTTTATTTGCATATTCTGAATTACGAGAGTTTCTTTTTCTTTTGTTTTCCTTTTTAGGTTTATTTTCAAAACTTAAATTGATAACAAGATTTCTTCATATTTCTTTTGTAATATTGCAACGACGTGAAAATTCAGCAATTAAGTTTGTTTCTGAATTTAAAGTAAATAATAAATATTGAGCTTTTAATGATTTGTTTATAGGGTAAGCCAAATCTGTTCTTTCAAGTTTTTCACTTGTCAAAATATTTTTCTTACCAAAGACACTTTCAACTAAGTTGAAGCCTATTTCAGGTTCTACTTTAGGATCAAGTATCATCATAATTTCATATTTTTGCATTTATCTCCTTATGGACTTCTGGGCATATAGCCAAGGAGTAATAGTGTTATTTTATTACTCGTGTTATATTATATATATAAATACAAATAGACATAGTATTTAATTAGCCTAATTTAATATCTTTGTAAAGGTTTTAAAAATTTTAATTTAGTTTTTCGCAATTTTTAAAAAGGCAAAAAACACAATATTTTTCCATAATAATTTAACTTTTTCAATTTTTTGTATTAAAAATTTTAAATACCAATTAATTAAACAGAAATAGGAATATTTAATTCTTAAAAACTATTCTTAATTTTTTAATTAAATTAGTTTAAGTCCATTTATGGAATATTTCAATGCATAAAGTAACTAAAAATCACAAAAGTATTAGTTTTATTTACAAAAAACAATGAAATATCACTTTTTTTATAAAATATATATAGACAAGGGTGCTTTTAATTATTAATTAAAGGCTGAGATTATACCTATTAGTTGATCATGGTAATTCATGCGTAACTATGTATTAAGAAACAAAATATTTCCCTTGTCAATTACTTAGAGGAGATATTTTTTATATGAAAAAAATCAAAAAAACAATATTAGGGCTTAGTCCTTTAATGGCTGTTGCACCTATTTCTATGGCTGCCAGTTGTTTTAATAGTAAGGATAAAGATAATTGAGATACAAAAATAACAATTGTTAATAATTGAATTAATGAAGGGTTTGAAGATACAAATTTAGAAAAAACATTTTTAGATTTATTATCGAAAAGATTTAATGATTTAAAAAATAATGATCCAAAACTAAAAGATAAACCAAATGTTATCTTTGAAATTGCATCAAAAAGTGAACCTTCTAAAATTTATCAAGACTTAAAATCAGATAAAGAAAATGTCGATTTAGGATTAATGAATTATTCTATTTTTTCTGAAGATTTTATAGATGGTAATGTTAATGAAAATAATTTAAAGTTACATTTAGTTTCTCAAGCTAGTACACTTAAATTCAAATGACAATCCTTGGATTCAGACTTTTATGAAAATGGTTTAATAACAGATAAATTAAGAGTTGCTGCTGAAAACAATAATAAAGTTTGGTTCAATGATACAAATAAGGAATATCCAAATTGAACTGATGCTTATGATGAAATTCCGTATTTTGATGGTTCGAAGTACAAGTTCTTTTATGAAACCAATAAATTAACTTATGTATATCATGGGGCAATCATGATTTCTGGAACGAAGGCTAAGAGAGATGAAATAATAAAGGATTGAGAGGATAAAAACTTTAAAAAATTTGTTTCTCACGGAATAGCATTTAAAAATGAAAATAGTGCCGGAAAATATAAATATCAAGTAGCCTTAATGGCAAGACATTTTAATAAAACAATTTCAGAAATTAATGATTACTTTAGAAAAAACTCAAATCAAATAATTAAAGGTAAATCAATAGGGAAAACATTAGGCAAAGCTGCTAGTGGAGTAGTTCCACATATCGGTTTTGCTGATGAAGGTGATTTAAATTGAACACCTAAAGCATGAGGCGAAACACTTTATAAACCAGATGGATTTGATTCAAATAAGCCGGTAAATGATGCTACAAATGACGTTGTTAGAGTTTTAACACTTACAAATCCAGCCGCTTATGATGTTGTTTTTGGCCGTCCAAGTTTGCCAAAAGAACAAGTTGATCTTATTAAAAAAGCTTTAATGTCTTTAACGTTAGAAGAAAATACATATGGTATTTACACAGGTTACAATAAATTTCAGGATTTAACGTTAGATTTATTCAAAAAATTTATAAAACTACAAATACAAGCAGAAACTACAAAATCAGATTTAATTAAAGGATCTGATATTCCTATTATCAAGGAAAATTAATTTATGAAGAATATAGTTGAGTTAAGAAATATTACTTTTTCATATTCTAAAAAAAGTAAGCCTATTTTAGAAAATATATCTTTAGAAATACCTCAAGGTCAAATGGTTGCTGTCATAGGACCATCTGGAGTTGGAAAAACTTCTCTTTTTAGGTTGCTTGTAAAGAATATTAAACCAAATGCAGGATCATTAAATCTCTTTGAGTCTGATATTTCAAATATATCTAAAAAGCAATGAAAAAAAATTATAAATAAAATAGGTTTTTTAACTCAAAAGCCAAATTTAATAAACACAGATAATGTTTATAACAACGTTAAGAGGTCATTTACCCAATATAAAAATTGATTTTATAGGTTAATTTCATATATTGACAAAGAACAACGGATGACCATTTTTAAAACTCTAGATGATTTAGACATTCTAGAAAAAGCGTTTTATAGAATTAGTGATCTAAGCGGTGGTCAACAGCAAAGGGTCGAAATAACTAAATTATTGGTTAAGAATGTTGATTTGATTTTAGCGGATGAACCTACCTCAAATTTAGATAACGAAACCTCAAAAGACGTTTTAAAAATACTACAAAAATTAGTAAAAGAAAAAAATATGACAGTCATAGTTAATATTCATGACTTGTCATTAGTGAATTATTATTTTGATAGAGTTATTGCTCTAAATGATAAACAAATAGTTATGGACAAACCCACGAAAAATGTTGAATTATGAGAAATGATAAATATAGTAAAGAAAATCAAGTAAGTAAGAAAATAAACGGATTATTTTTTAAAATAAAAAGTGATAAAGCGGAAACCGGCAAAAAACTATTGCCTGCTTTTAAGTATGTATTTCTTGCTTTATTATTTCTAATTCCTTTAGTGTTGCTTTTTTTTCAAAATAGTGAGTTGAATGAAAATGGTTCTAGAGAATTTTGAATAGCTTTAAAAAACTTTTTTGTTTTTAGTAATCAAAGTCACTTTCTAAGTGGACCGTTATCTGATGATACAACAAATCTTTGAGTATTATCATTTGGCCTTATATACATTACTATTAAATACACTATTGTCGGAACATTTATAGGTTTTATACTAGCTACTATAACGGCAATATTGTCTTTTAATAAAACTACTAATAAATACTTTGCATTTTTAATTAAATATTTTGTTTTATTTTTAAGAGCTATTCCTGAACTGGTATTCATTGGTCTTTTTGCTAAAATATATTCAAGAGGAATAGGATTATTCCTTATTTATGTTTGATTTACATGACTTTGATTGCATAAATACTATATTGAAATATTAGAGAACACAGACTTAGAAGCATATTATGTTTCCATTAATCAAGGTAACAATAAATTTAAAGCTTTCTTTAAAGAAATCTTTCCTAGAGTCAAAAATAGATTTATCTCTTTATTCTTATTTTCAATTGAGGCAAATATGAGATGAGTCTCAGTTCTTGCCTTACTTGGTGTTTCAGGAATAGGTGAATTAATTGAGTTTTCAAGAATAAACCCCCCTGGACGTTTTACTGAATTAGGTGTTCCCATTCTTGTCTTAATGATGTCAATTTCAATTTTAGAAGTTTTAAATATTTTATTTAAAAAATATGTTTTTGAAGTGAAAAGCATTAAATTAAAATTTGACAAAAAAGCAAGTAAAAAAGAAATATACAACAAATTATCAAATAAAATTAATTGGCAAAAAGTCATTACCTATTTTCTATTTATTTCTATATCAATCTATTCAATTTTTGTTTTAACCACCACACCTATTTTTAAATACAATTCTTCAGATGCAATAACTTTTTGAAATGCATTTATCAATCCAGATTTTTCAAGCTTGAATTTTAAATCTATGAATTTTAAAGAAAATGTATTATTAATGATTTTTCAAAGTTTTGCATTTTCAATAATTACAATTTTCTTAATTTTCTTAATTACAATTCTTTTAATTAGATGAATGTCTATTAGGTTGAATAAAACATATATATCTTTATTGTCAAGACTATTAAATACTTTAGTAAGACTTATTCCAACTATTGTGTATTTCTTTATTTTTAATCCATTTTTTATCTCGCCTATATTCCTTTTAATTTTGATAATAACTATTCATGAAGCTTCATCATTGATAAAGCAACTTACAGAAGCAATTGATAATCTTGATGAAGAGGTTATTAATAACTTAAGACTGCAAGGCTTTACAAATAATAAAATATTTTTTAGATATGCTTTACCATCTATAAAAAATGACCTAATTTCATTACTTGTATTCTATTTTGAATTAGTTTTCCGTTCATCAATAACTTATAGTGTACTTGCAGGTGATGAACTAGCTCTTGGACACAATATTTGAAAAAATATGCAAAGCACGCCAAGTGGCTGACATCCTGAAACTGCAATGAGCTATATTTGACTAGCAACTATAGCAATAATTTTTATAAATGTTTCTGGTGTATTTATTAACAAAGTTTTAAATAGACGAAATAAATATATAAAGTAAGTTACTTTAAAAAACTCAAACAAAAACTTGTATTCCTTTTTTTGAATATAAGTTTTTTTTATACTTTATAAGTATTCAATTAGATTTTAATTTATTTAAATGGTTATTTTGAATAACTATAGATTATCAGGGTTTAGAATTTTGCAAATCTAATACAAGAAGAATAAGATATTTCTAATTAAATAAGAATAAAATCCCGTAATAACAGAAAATTAATATTAAAAAATAGTTTTCAAATTTATAGCAAATAACTTTGTAGTTCTTTTCCTAGATTTATATATAATTCATAGTAATATTTTTATATTAAATAAAACACATAGAGAAAATTAGCTAGTAGGAGACAAAAAATGATTAATTATTCAATAAAAACAGTAAATGTAAAATTAACACAACAAGAATGAAAAGAATTTCAAAATGGTGTTGTTGTTAAAGCAATGAATGAACAAACACAAATTCAAAAACAAGAAATTATTTCGTACGCATTAGATATGGTTGTTCAAAGTAAAATTAGAGAAGCCTTGGAAGAACTTGATAAGTTTGAAGATAAAACAATAGTGCCTATTGCACCTAATGTTGAGGTTATTCTTGTTGACGAAAATAAGTTTGAAGCGCAAATTAAGATAACTTATTATTCATTAAGTGAATTAGAAAAGTTTGATTATAAAAATCTAAAATTCGATTTTGCAGTTCAACCTCTAAAAAATGAATTTTTAGAATTAGCATTTCAAAAATTCACCCAATCTTATCCATTGTTAACGCCTATTCAAGATTTTGTTCAAGTAGGAGATCATGTAACAATTGATTATAGTGTTATACATCCAATGACTGGAAATGTATTGGATCAAAAACAAAATATTACCTTAGTAACTAGAATGTCTCCAGGTTTTAGTATAAATTCTCTTCTACTTAACAGAATGCCAGGAAACTCATTTAAAATACGCGACCCTAAAGGCAATGATTGAATGATTATTATTAAAGGCAATAGAAGACCAATTCCTACTACTTTAACTAATAATAATATTAATAAAACCGGTATCGAGAATATTAACAGTCTAGAAGATCTTAAGAAACGTTTATTTATGGACTTTAGAAAAGAACATTATTCAAGTGAGTTATTACGTTTCTATGAAAGAACGATGAGAGAAATAGTTGTAAATTCTAAAATGAATTTTTCACCTGAAAATTTAAAAATGGGCTTAGTTGAATATTTCCAAAAAATTTCAGATGGAACTGCAAATATAGATCCAGATGAAGTTCTTAAAGATAAAGATCCTAAAACAATCGAACTAGTTGCAAGCGGTGATAAAAGTACAAAAGCTAAAATAATTGCCTCAACCTTTGAATTTATGGTTTTAAATACAGAAAAAATAAAAGTAACAGATAAAGAAATAGAAAATGAAACAAACTATATTCAATCAATGTTAACCAGCAATAATAAAATGGCAAATAAGAAGTTAGCAGAGTCTATATTAACTCGTCAAAAGATCGCTTTATCTCTTGCAAAAGTTATAAATAAAGATGTTTATACAGTTATTTCAAAAGAACTTAATTTAAGAGTTTAAGTAAATTAAATTTTGCTATTGTGTCTAAAATCTATGATACATAGTAATTTTTTATTATTAATGTATATATCGAAATATAAGGAGAGTGAAAATGTTAGAAGTTCAAAACTTATCAAAAGTTTTTAGTGACAAGAAGCTATTTGAAAATGTTAATTTAAAATTTGTTCCCGGAAACACTTATGGAATTATAGGAGCCAATGGGGCTGGTAAATCAACCTTTCTTAAAATGCTAGCTGGTGACGTTGAACCTACTTCAGGTCAAATTATTATAGAAAAAAACCGTCGTTTAAGTGTTTTGAGTCAAGATCATAATGCCTATGATGATCTTATTGTTACTGATGTTGTTGTTATGGGTAATACTGATTTATATAAAGTAAAAGAAGAAAAAGATGCTATTTATGCAAATCCTGATGCAACGATGGACGATTATACAAGAGCCGGTGAATTAGAGGAAAAATTTGGTGAACTTGGCGGTTGAACAGCTGAAAATGATGCCCAAGAACTTTTATCTGGATTGAGTATACCAAAAGATAAGTGGATGGTTCAAATGAAAGAACTAACAGCTAACCAAAAGATTAAAGTGCTTCTTGCTAAAGCATTATTTGGTAATCCGGATGTTTTAATAATGGATGAACCTACGAACCACTTAGATTTACGTTCAATTAAATGATTAGAAAACTTTTTAGCGGAATATGAAAATGTTGTGATAGTTGTAAGTCACGATAGTGATTTCCTTGACAATGTATGTACTCACATAGTTGATATTGACTATAATGAGGCAAAAATTTATACAGGTAATTATTCATTCTGAAAACAAAGTAGTGAATTAGCTAAGGAATTACAAAAGCAATCTAATGCTAAGAAGGAAGTTCAAATTGAAAAACTAAAACAATTTATTGCACGTTTTAGTGCAAACGCTTCTAAATCTCGTCAAGCAACAAGTAGAAAGAAATCACTTGAAAAAATTAAAATTGACGAAATTAAACCATCAAATAGAAAATATCCATATATTAATTGAGAACTTAATCGCGAACCTGGCAAAGATATTTTAACTGTTGAAGATTTAACCTATGTTGATAAAAACGGTAAAACTTTATTTCAAAAAGTTTCATTTACTTTAACTAAAGGTGAAAAATTAGTAATTATTGGCGAGGACGATATTGCAAAGACTAGACTTTTAGAGATACTAATTGGTAAAATACAACCTACTTCCGGAACTGTAAAGTGAGGCCAAACTATTAAACATAATTACTATCCAAATGAAAATAGAGAGTATTTTACTGAAGATTTAACAATTTTGGAATGAATTGCAAAATGACCATTATTTAACGAAAAAGAGGAAAATAAAGATATAAGTGACCAGAGAATGAGAGGTTTCTTAGGTAGAATGTTATTTTCAAATGATTCGGTTTTTAAAAATGTTAAAGTTACATCAGGTGGAGAGAAAGCTCGGTTAATGTTTTCTAGAATGATGTTGCTTGAGTCTAATTTCTTATTATTTGATCAACCCTTAGACCATTTGGATGCTGAAAGTATTGATAGTTTTATTGAAGGACTTAAATCATACCGGGGTGGAGCAATATTCACAACCTATAATAGAGCTCTAGTTAATCAAGTTTCAAATGTTATTCTTGAAATTGCACCAGATAAAAGTTTTACTTATCATGGTTCTTTAGATGAATATGAAAAAATAATGAATTATTAATTATCTTGTTTTATAAAAACTACTTGTACACTTTTCATTTTGTTGTGATGATTACAAGTAGTTTTTTTAATAAAAGCATTAAATAAATTATAATAGTCATATGAGTAAAAATAAGACATTTAAAACAACATTAAAAATGATAGAATGTATGATTTCTACATCTTCAAACATTAACGATGTTGAAGAAAATAAGAGAAAAATGACAATCTTTTTGCGGATAATTTATACAGGAATTATTTTATTTATATATCTAACTTCACTATCTTCTATATTAATAACAAATGATGTCAGATTTGAAAAAGATTGAATAAAGAGCTTAATTAACATAAATCAAAGTTTAGTTATTTTTGTAGCAACTATTGATTTTGTTCTTTGGTGAATTATTTCACTAAATGTTGATGGGAAACGAAAATATATTAAGTTTTTCACATTTCCATTTAGATTTATGGGTATTTTGTTAATACTTATTCTGATTCCTTCAATACAGGAATTAGCAATTAACTTTGGTTATGATAACAAGTCTT
This sequence comes from Mycoplasma sp. Mirounga ES2805-ORL, assembly GCF_017084445.1. GTDB lineage: Bacteria > Bacillota_I > Bacilli_A > Mycoplasmatales > Metamycoplasmataceae > Mycoplasmopsis. The sequence goes on from NZ_CP070947.1 coordinate 739,901, forward strand.
TAGAATTTATTCGTTATTTTGCATTTTTAAGAGCAATAAGGCTAACAATGTTGCTTGGATTCTTTTCACCATTTAGAGCTTTATTTAATGTTTTTGAAAAAGAAAGATGAGTTTTAACTTATACATTTATCTTTATTCTATTTGTCATCTTTTTATTCTCAACAATTTTTTACAATTTAGAAACTGATAAAACAACAAAAATATTTATGCCAAAAGAGGGTCAAACAGAGATTGATGGTAATCAATTTTTCAAAGCTATATATTTTACAACTGTTACAATGACAACTATCGGGTATGGAGATTATGCTCCTACAACGCAAATAGGTAGACTCATGGTTATAATTCTTTCATTAATAGGCATAGCAATATTTGCAATACCAAGCGGCGTTATTGCTGGTGGATTTATTACTGAATTGAAACATCAAATAGCTCAAAAAAAATTAATAAATCATCATTCAATTGATCCTGAAGAAGATAAGGAAGTTAAAAAACATGATTAGAACTTTAAATATGTCTTCTATTGCGATAGCGATATTTTCAATAATTTCAATTATTTTATTTATTATCATAACTTTTGCTTCAAAAGATGCTTATATGTCTGCAACTTATAATTCTAGAAAGCATTGCATTAAAGAGAATATAAAGGTAAGAAATTATCTATTTCCTGATCTAATTAAATATTTACTTAAAGTAACAATAACTTTTACTATTTTTACAATATTAAACATACCAGGAACTATTTTTAGTTTATATGCAATATTTACCCAGAAATATTCAATTGATTTTTTAAGAAACGTATTAGTCACTTCTTTATCGTTACTATTATTTTTAATTGTTAGTTTAATCGCTCTAAAATCTCTTTTAAATGTTAAAAAATGATTTAACTTTAATAATTCATTGAGTGATGAGAATTATATTGAGAATAAAATAAATTTAAGTACAAAAGAAAAACAATTAGACTTTAAAAATAATCAATATAGTTTTCAATTATATAGTAATAAAAATAGTAATATCTTTAAGAAATTATATTTTGGTGTTTTGACAATTGAGAAAAATAAGTTGAATTCATTAACTGAAAGTGAACAACAAAAATATATTTATTCTCTTTTAATAACTGATTTTGAAACAACTTATTTTTATAAGACAAATGATAAATTATCATTGGATATGTTAAGAGATTCTGCAATAACTTTTGGAATAATTTCTAAAAATATAAGCTCAAAAAATACAAAAAAAACTACTTCAAGAAAAAGTAGAAAGTAGTTTTTTATTTTTCTTTGATATTGATGAGTTCAATAGAATTGTTTTCTTTATTTTCTGTATTCATAGTCAACACAACCGCATTAATTTTACATTTGTTATCAGAAACTTTAAATTTTACCATTGCACCATATCTCATATGTTCATATACTTCTTGATAGTTTGCTCCTATTGCTGAGTTGTAAGGGCCACACATGCCAACATCACTAATGAAGAGTGTTTTATTAGGCAAGATAGAGGCATCATTAGTTTGGACATGTGTATGAGTTCCGCAAACCGCATCAATTTTTCCATCAACATACAAAGCAAAAACATTTTTTTCGCTTGTCGTTTCACCATGAAAATCAACAAAACTAAAATCAGTTTTTTCTCCATATTTTAAAACACCATCAATTGCATCAAAAAATGATTCAGCAGATTCTTCTTTTCAAGGTTTCATTAATTTGTTAAATGTTATACCCATTAAGGAAGTTACTCTTATTGTTGTTGAATTATTAATGTTAAAAATTCTGCTTCCTTCTCCTGGATAGCCCTTATTGATATTTAATGGTCTAATAATGTCACTATTAGAAATAAAAGATAATATTTCTTCATTAGCTCAGACATGGTTTCCTATAGTGAATGCATTAATACCAATGTTTTTGAGAGTTGCATAATCTTTTTTATTAAAACCTTTACGACCCGAGACATTTTCAGCTTGTGCAATTACAAAGTCAACTGAATAATCATTTTTAATTTTTTCTAGATATTTTTTAACAATTTTAACTCCTGGTGCGCCAAAAATATCACCAATAAAAAGTACTTTAATTTGTTTATTCATTTTATAAAATCTTCTACATGCTTTAAAAGCATTTATTACTGTGTTTTTTATAATTTTAATATAAAACAACCAATTTTATTATATTTATTAGAAGGAATTATCTATAAATGGTAGGAAATCAATAATTCCAGGAAAACATAGTTCTAATTTAAATCCATACTGTTTAATATTTTCATAACTTATTGATTTCTTTAATTGCATTATAAAATCACTAGTTTTTATGACATAAAATTCATCTTTGCTACTAAAGAAAATTAACAAAAAGCTAACACCCCCATTTTCTTCTATTTTTCTTAAATAGTTTATTTGATGGTTTGGAATATTTGATTTAGGTAATAAATTTTCATTAGTTGTTTTTGCTTCAAAAGCAATAAATCGTCCCTTGTAGCAACCGATATAATCAACTGTACTTTTCTTAAAAATGAATGCATTCTCTAAATTTTTGTTGTCAACAACTTTTCTAAATTTTATTGGTAATTCTTTTTTCTCTATGTACGCTATATTGTTATCAGTATAATAGTTTATTGTTTTGTTCACTATTGATTCTAGTAGCATTCCTCTATTTTTTTTCATGTTAATTTATAGTTATTTTTTTAAATATTTTCAAAAAATGGAAATTTTATTATTGAATATTAATAAAATAATTAGTATTAATAATATACATATATATAGGTTTTAACTTATAATAATTAATTATATGATTGGAATTGACTTAACAAATTTAAAAAGATTTAAAGGTAAAGGCGATCTATTTGCAAGAAGAATATTGCATAATGAAGAGTTTATTACTTTTAAAAAATTAAGTACAAGCGAAGATAAAACAATGTTTCTTGCAAAAAGTTGAGCTCTAAAAGAAGCAATATTTAAAGCAGATAACTCTTTTAGTTCCTTTCAAAAAATAAATATTGTTTACCTAAACAATAAACCGACTTTTGATAATTTTGAATTATCTTTAAGTCATGAAAAAGATATGGTTATTGCTATCGCAATAAAGAAAGAGGCCTAAATGTTTATTATTAAAATGATTTTTTTGTGACCTATATTTTTGTGAAAAATGCACAGAATAAATTCAGTTGCTAGGAAATATCGTAAGTCACAAAGACCAGAAGAATATCCATTAATTTTAAAAAATAACTATTTGTTAAAAAATGCTAAGTTTCTATTATGAATGTTTGGTATTAAGGTCACTACTGAGGGCTACAATGATATGCCAAAATCTCCAGCATTGTTAGTTCCTAATCATAAATCTAATCTTGATGCAATCGCATTACTAGTTGCTCTTGAAAAGAAAACTAAGGAAGAGGGAATTTTAAATAAGATACCAACTTTTTTAGCAAAACAAGAATTAAAGAAAAAACGACTAACTAGAAATGCATTATCTATGATTAATACATTTTATGTTGATCGCAAGAATATACGCCAGTCACTCACTACGTTAAACGAGTTTGGTGATTTTGTTAAGCAAAATAGAACCTATGGAGTTATTTTTCCTGAAGGCACCAGAATTTTAGAAGATGGGTTAGGCGAATTTAAGCCGGGGATATTTAAAGTTGCAATAAGTCAATATCTTCCAATAGTGCCAGTTGCAATTAGCGATACTAGAAAATTAATAAATGTCTTTTCATTTAAAAAACAGCATGTTAATATAAAATTCCTTCCTTCAATAAAACCAGGAAATATATTAACAATGGAGCCGTTTGCGATTGCTGATAAATGTAAATTAGCTATTTCGGAGGCCTTATATGGTGAAGAAAACAAATAAAAATCAACAAGAAGATACTCAAAGTCTTTATGTAACAGAAGATGGTAAATATGATATTCAGTTAGAAAACTTCGATGGTCCACTCGATTTATTACTATCTCTAGTTAAAGATAAAAATATTGACATAATGGACATTGACCTTTCTAAGTTAGCAACAGCATATTTAGACATTATTAATAAGTTACAAGAAAATGAAATTGATATTGCAGGTGATTATCTAGTTATGGCTGCAACATTGCTTGCTCTTAAAACTAAGATGATGCTTTACACTCCTGAAGAAAAACCAGAAATTGAAGTTGATAAGCAAGAAATATTACAAAGACTTTATGAATATCAACAATTTAAGGAAATATCTAAAACACTTAGAGAACAAGAACAACTTCGTAAAGAAATTTTTATTAAATCACCAAGTGACATTGAGGAATTCTTGGTTGAGGATGATGAAACAGCTTTAGATGGCACATCTAATCCGCTTAAGTTAATTACTGTTTTAAGAAAGATGTTTGAAAGAACATATGCAGATCAAATTAAAAGAACTAAACTCGAACATTTTAATTTGACACCAAAAGATCAAATACCATACATTTTAAATTTATTTGATAATCATGATGAAGTAACATTTGAAATGATCTTTAAAGTTCCATCATTGAACCACTTTGTTATTACATTTTTAGCTGTACTTGATTTAGTAAGAAGACAAATAATTACTATGAGTCAATCAGAACAATTTGGAACTATAAATTTTGCAAAAGGAGAAGCTTATGAAAAATAATATTTTAGAAGCGCTACTATATGTTCAAGGAGATGAAGGATTAACAATTAATCAAGTTAAAGATATTTTTGGATTAAATACATTAGCTGAAGGACGTAAAGTAATGAACGATTTTATAAAAGAATATAATAAATCGGATGGAGCCTTAAAGGTTGTTAACTTTAATGAAGTATATAAATTAGCAACTAGAGAAACTTATAAGGAATATATAACTAAAATGGTTCAAGTTGTTAAAAAACACCGTTTAAGTCAAGCAGCCATTGAAGTTGCTGGAATAGTCGCATATAAACAACCTGTTACTCGTTCTATGATTAACAACATTAGAGGTGTTGCTAGTGAACAAGTTTTAAATACCCTTTTAACTAAAGGTGTTGTTGAAGAAGTTGGAATAAGTCCAACTCCTGGTAACCCTATTCTTTATGGAATAACTAATAAATTTTATGATTACTTTAAGATTAAATCGTTAGCCGAACTTCCAAAATTAACAGAGTTTAATTACATCGATGGAACAGAGAATGAAGCTGAAGATTTTAACTTATTTGATAGTCAACGCCCGGAAGGAAACTAAACAAATAAAAGAGGTAATCTCTTTTATTTGTTTATATAAACATTATGAAAATATTTAAAGCTACTAAAAATGATCAAGGAAGGACTTTATATAAGTTTGTAAAAAATATATATAAGAATAATTCCCTTAACCAAATATATAGATCCTTTCGTAAAGGAGATATTAAAGTTAATGGTAAGTCAGTAAAGGATCATAACTATATTATTAATTTTGATGATGAAATTAAAGTTTATGGACTTAATGACGAATTTGAAGTTGTAGATTTTAGTAAAAAAGAACAAATTTTAAAGTTAGACATAGTTTATGAAGATAAAAATATTCTTATTGTTAATAAACCTTTTGGTATAGCCGTTCATGATACTGAACCAAATAGTTCATTAGACAAAGAAGTTTTAAAATACCTAAAATATAAAACTGCGGATAGTTTTAAGCCTAGTCATGTAGGCCGTTTAGATAAGGCAACTAGTGGTCTTATAGTCTATGGTAAAAACTATAAAACAGTTAAAGAATTAAATTATAAAACTTCTTTTTTTACAAAAATATATGAGTATATCTCAGAAAAAGTTACGCCAGATGGTCAGTATTGGGTAGATGTTAAAAAAGATAAAGAAGGTTTTTTAGAACCTATTGCCATTTATAACGAAGACACTAAGCCTCTTAATACAACTAATCTTTGGTCTACAACTTTTTTTACTTTGAACGGTCACACATATGCTCAATTAGGAACTGGTAAAAAGAATCAGATTAGAGTTACTTTAAGTGCCTTAAAAAACCCTATAATTGGTGATTGGAAATATGGCGGTAGAAGAGCTAGCAGGCTTTATTTACATGCATATAAAATTATTTTTAATAGTCTTGAGAGTGACTTAAAATATTTAAATAATAAAGAGTTTATTTGCAATAAAAAGATAGGAGCATTATGAAAAAAATAACTGATGAATTTATTAAAACACTAGCTTCATCATTAATGTTTGAACCAAGTAAAAAAGTTTTATTTGAAATTAATAAAGAATGAGGAAGGCTAGTTAAAGACTTTGAAAGATTAAAAATGTATGACACAGATGGGGTTAAACCATTAACTCATATAGATGAAAATCTATATGTTGATTTTTTAAGAGAAGATATTGTTGATGAAAACTTTAATTTAGACAAGCAAAAAGAATTAGATAATGCAAAAAAAAGAGATGATAATTACATTATTATTGAACAGGTGGTTAAATAATGAAATTAAAAGTTTTAGGCGATTTTAATTTAGCAATTAAGGAATTAAAAAATGATAAAAATAATGCCGTTGCGCACCTTTTTGAAAATTCTATTTCAGAAAATAAAAATGGTACTTTAGCAGATGCTATTTTTACCATTAAAGAAACTTACGCAACTGAAGATGCTTCAACAACAGCTTCAAGTAATTTGCTTGTTGGTTTTAAACCAAGTTATACTGCAACCGCTGTTCAAAAATTGATTGATGCAGGAGCGGTTAAAGTGGCAAAAGTACATTGTGATGAGTTAGCATTAGGTGGTACCGGCTTATATAGTAATAATGGATTAATTGTCAATCCTTTAGATTCTTCGAGATTAGTTGGAGGTTCATCATCTGGTTCAGCTGCAACATTCACTAATAATATATCTTTTGCATTAGGAAGTGATACTGGTGATAGTGTGAGATTACCAGCAAGTTATAATGGAATTCTTGGTTTTAAACCTAGTTATGGAGCTATTAGTAGATATGGCTTATTTGCCTATTCTTCAAGTTTAGATACTGTTAGTTATTTCACACATAATGTTAATGATACTTTTGTTATTGCAAAAACTCTATTTGGACAAGACAATAAGGACTTTACATCTAAAGATATTTATTTAGGCAACGAAATAGAAGCTAGAAAACCCAAAAAAATAGCTTTATTAAATGTTGAATCAAATCTTGAAAAGAATGTTAAAAAACAATATCAATTCTTAAGAGAAAAATTTTCTCAACATCAAATTGATTTCGACTATATTGATATAAATAAAGACTTATTAGATTTAGTAAAAATAGTTTACGAAATTATTTCATTTTCAGAAGCTAGTTCTAATTTAGCAAACCTTAATGGTGTTGCATTTGGACAAAGAGAAAGTGGTGAAACATGAAGTGAGATAATGAAAAATACTAGATCAAAGGGTTTAGGCTATATGATTCAAAGACGCCTAACATTAGGTGCTTATTTCCTTCATCAAGATAACCAAAAAGAGATGTTTGTTAAGGCACAAAAAATTAGAAGATTAATAAAAAATTATTGAGACAATTTACACAATAATTATGATCTTGTTGTATTTCCAGCTTCTGCAAATGTTGCTCCACTTATAGGTATTGAGTTAAATAAGAGCTTTGGATATATGGATTCAATTTTAACAACTGCAAATTTAGCTGGAAATCCTTCTATAACAATACCTTGAATAAAAGTTAATAATTTACCAGTTAATATAGCTTTAGAATCTAAAATATATGAAGATGATAGATTGCTTTCTCATGCATTATGAATGGAAGAAAAATTTAAGGAATGAGGTATTTAATGAGTATTTTTGAAACAATAATAGGTATTGAAATACACCTTGAATTAAACACAAAATCTAAAATGTTTTCTCCATCAAAGAATATGTATGGTGACAAACCAAACACTAATATTAATCCAATAGATATGGGTTATCCAGGAACCTTACCATTATTAAATAAAGAAGCAGTAATTTCGGGAATAAAATTAGCTAAAGCATTAAATATGGAAATTGATGATGAAATGCATTTTGATAGAAAAAATTATTTCTATTCTGATTTACCTAAAGGATACCAAATAACCCAATTTTATAGACCTATAGGAAAAAATGGACAATTGAAAATCAATACTTCAAATGGTCCTAAAATTATTTCTCTTGAAAGAATTCATTTAGAAGAGGATACTGCTAAGCAAACTCATGAAAATGGGGTTACAAAATTAGACTATAACCGTGCAGGAGTTCCTTTAATAGAAATAGTTACAAATCCTGTAATTAGTTCATCAGAAGAAGCTGTAGCTTATATAGATATGATTAGAAAAATTGCATTATATCTAAATATAAGCGATGCTAAAATGGAAAATGGTTCATTAAGAGCTGATGTCAATATTTCACTTCGTCCAAAAGGTTTTAACGGATTTGGCACAAAGGTCGAAATAAAAAATATGAATACTTTATCTGGTGTTAAAAATGCAATAGATTTTGAGATAAAAGAGCAAACAAAGAAAATATTAAAGCAAGAAGCAATACTCCAACAAACTAAGCGTTATGACGACACTACTAAAACCAATATAGTTATGAGAACTAAAACTGGTCAAGTAGATTATAAATATTTTCCAGAGCCAAATATTCCATTTATTAAATTAAGCAAGGAGTTTATAGATAATGTTAAATTAAATGAATTACCTTGAGAAAAAGAAAATAGATATATTAAAGAAAATATTAATCCTATATACATAAACAGTTTAATTAATGACATTGACCTAGCTAAATATTTTGATTCTATAAAATATAGTGATAGAGATAAGTTATCTAAATTATTCTTTGCAGAAGTTGTTTCAATAGCTAATTCTAAAAATGTAAATGTTGTCGATTTAGGAATTAAAACTTATCATATTGAGCAAGCTATTAGAGCCCTTGACGATGAAATTATTAGTGGTAAGTCATTTAAAAAACTAGTTCCTTTATTAATTAATTTGGATACTGATTTAATTGATCATTTATTTGATAAGTACAACTTAAAACAAATAAATGATAAGCAATTAATAAATAAGTGGATTCAACAAATAATTAATGAAAATCAAACAATTGTTAGTGAATATAATGAAAGACCAGAAAAAGTTATTAAGTTTATATTAGGAAATGTAATGAAGATATCTAATGGTCAAGCTAATCCAACAATAACTAATGAACTAGTTCTAGATTCTTTAAATAATAATTAAAACACTAAAAAATGAGCGGTTGCTCATTTTTATATTTCTAATTTGTATCAGTTTGAAAGCGAGTATTGAATGCCTGATAATTCAGGATCTGATTCTAAATCTCCATTTTCATTATTAGGATAGTATGTTCAATCATTTGTATATTGTTTAGTGATATCTAGAATTATTTTAAGGCCTGTTTCATATCTATTTTTAATTAAAGCATATGAGTTTCTAATGTGAGATGTATCGTAATACATGCTTCCGGTTTTAGATATATCATTATTTACTTTAAAGTCTTTTGCTTGATGGAATAGTGGTCCAGATGTTATGCTTAATTGGATAAGTAGTTTAGCAATTACATCTGATTGCATGTTGATTACACCTTTATTACTTTGTCAGCCAAAGTAACGTCAGACAGCATCTCTAACATCGTAATAATTTGTCGAATCATTATAGTTTCATTGTGATTGCTTAAACAAATTAGCAAGTACATTTGAAGGTTTATCAGTATGATTTTCTATTACATTTTTAGTTAAATCAACAAATCTTTTTAGTTGTTCATATGATTTTCTAGTAGGTATATGAGAATAACTAGGGTCTTTTGGTTTCATAAATTTTGATACATCATCGTTATCTAAAAACTTATTTGCCATTCTTTTTAAAATACTAATATCTTTGCATATTAGATCGTAAACTTCATAAATTCTCTGATTTTGATATTTAGTTTTTTCATAGTATTTATATCCATCGCCAAAATAAACCGCTTTAAAAATTGTTAACTGAGAGTATATTTTGTGTAATTCACTGCCAGAATTAAATGTTTTTGAAACGTAATTTAATAGCTGTGAAAATTTATTTTCAATAGAATTTTTTAAATTTGGTACAAATTGCCCTAGGAATTCGATTGATTTTTGGGCAATTTTATCAAAACTATCGATGTTTTTGAATTTATTAATTTCTTGATTGTAATTAGTTCATTCGGGTTTTAAACCATATTGATTTAAGTATTCATCTCTAGTTCATTTATGATAATTATCATTATTTATATTTGTAATAGCAGATTTTATTTTTGCTAATGCTTGAGAAACAAGATTATTATATTTATTTTCAGTTTCTTGAATTTTAGAATTAATTAAATTTGAATCATTTGAATCCTTAAGTGTAACTTTAATAGTTTGCACTAACAAGTTTAAATCACTTATAGAAGCTTTTTCAGAATTGATTATGCCTTTATTATTTACTAAAATATTATTTGCGTATTCTGTTGATTTATTAATTTTTAATGATAATTTGTAAAGTTCAATTAATTTTTTAACACTTTCTAAGACATTGTTGAATTCGGTATATTGAGTATTAATTGATGTTGTTGAGTTTGAATTAAAGGATTCAGGTTTTAAGAAGTTATCTATATTTTGAATTAATAATTGTAATCTTTGTTTTTCATAATTTAAATCTATAGTGCTTGTAAGTGAATTACAATTAGAAATTTCAATATTTGAATTAGATTTCAATTCATTGAATTTATTTTTTAATAACTCTCTTGAATTTATTAAACTCATTAATTGATTTTTTAAATCAACAATATTAACACTATCTCAAAGCGTTTTATTTTTATTTAAATCATTAAAGTCATTTGAAGATATGTGGTTAGCAAGTTTAGAACTAGTTGAAGTTAAGTTACTTCTAATTGCTGTAAAGTCAGAGTTATTTAAGACTTTACTTAATAATTTATCAACTTCATTTTTAATGTATTGTAATTCAGATTTTGAATCGTTAAGTAATCTTAAGTATTTTGCTTCTTCAACTGCAAATGTATTTTTCAAATTATCCAATTTGTCTTTTAAAACTAATGACGTATCGGAAGTTGAAAATGCATTATTAGATGCTACGTCTTGAAGGGCTGTTTTAATTTGATCTGTTTGCGATGGGTAATTTAATTTTTCTGAAATAAAAGTGTTTATTTTGTCAATTTCTAAATTAATTTGAGATTTTAAATCTTTTATGTAATTTGATTCAAATAGATTTGTTTTTTGAAAGACTTTTTTAACTTCATTATAAGCAATATCAATTTCATTTTTAGTCTTGCTTGCTGGAAGATCATGAGTAGTCAAGTATTGATTTAAAATATCTTTTAATGTTTCTTTTTCTTGACAATCATGCATTTTTGCAATTAATTTATTTGAATTTGTGAATAATTCCTTAAGTTTATCTACACTTTGTTTTCTATTGGTTTTAATATTTTCAATAATTTGAGTTTGTTCGGAAATAATTTTATTTATCGATATTAATCTTTGTTCCAATAATTCAATAATATCGTTTTCAGTTGATTGATTAATTTCTTCAATTGCTGATGCTAATATATTTTTTGGACTTATGTAATCATTGTTTTCTTCAAGTTTTAAATTTAATCTTTCGATTTCGATTAGTTTAGATTTAACTAAATTTAATATATGTGTTTTTAATACTTTTTGTGCTTTTTTAGTTTCTTTTTCAATGTTGGCAATTTCTAGCATCAATTCCTCTTTAGAAATAGAAGTGTTCCCTAACGAAATAGTTGCTTTTGAAATTGCATTTTGTAAATCGCCCTTATTTGAGGTTAAACTGTTATAGTTTTCTTCATTAAATTTGAGAGCAATTTTTTCAGCATTTTCTTTTAAAGTTGTTAAATCTTTTTTAAGTTTTGCAATAGTTTCTATGTTTTTAAATTTAGTTATAGAGCTTAGTAATACAGTATTAGCATTTTCATACTCTTTAATTCCTGATTGAACGTTATTTATTACATCATTTGATTGATTAATAGTTGTTATCAATTCATTAATGTCTACTTCTGGGTAATTTGATAAAAGTGATATTTTTAATAATTGTGCTTCAGCAATATTACCATTTAATAAATTCTTCTTCACTTGGTTTTCATCATCTATTTTTGCTTTCGCATCGCTTGCTTCTTTTAGTAAATTTTTAATTGAATTTGTGGTTTCTTGTATTGAACTGTTATCGCTTTCTAAATTGAATTTATTTCTATTTAATTCAAGAGCGTCATATAAGGATTTAAATTTAAATTGAGAATCATTTTTATCTTTATAGTTTGAAAGATGATTTGGGACTGAATTTAAGTTATTAATAAATTCATCTCCCAGGTTTATTTGCTCTCTTAATTTTTGCAATTCAATAAAAGTTATTTTTTCATTTTGGACTTTATTTATAATTGAATTTATATTTTCATTCGCCTTTGTTAGTTCCTTAATTCCTGAAGTACCATTTTCATAAACATTATTTGAATATTGTATTTGTTGTTCAAAAATAGAAGAGTCATATTTTGAATATGCTGTGGTTTTTAAACTGTTAAGTAATTCATTTGCCTTGGCGATACTATCTTTAAGAGTGTTTTTAGCTAGCTCATTGCTTTTAATAATTTGATCTCTTTCAACTTTTGCGAGATTGAGAGATTTTGTTAATTTATTACTTTCATCTTCGTACTGTGATTTATTTAAACTTAAATTTTTTGAAGCTACTAGAGCGGTTTCTAGTTTATCTACAAGATTTTTAAATTTATAATCTAAAGATCCTTTTTGGCCATAGTTAGAAATATGGTTTTGTGTATTTTCAATTTGGCTAAGAAACTCATTAGTTTCATCAATTTTTTTAGTTAATATCTTTCTTGCTAAATAATCAGCTTTAGTATTATTTATTATTTGAATTAATGAGTTTAAATCTTCATTAGCTTTATTGAATTCTTTAATACCTGAAGTAGTGTTGTCTTTAATATTTTTGGAAATACTAATTTTTTGATTTAACTCTTTAGTGTCATAACCTAAATAAGGTTCATTTTCCAATTCGTTTTTAAGGATTGTTGCTTTTTGTATTGTAGACACTAACTCAGATTTAGCTGTGCTGTTTTTAGAATCAATTTCAGTTTTTATATTAATAGCTGATTCTAAAGCTTCTTTTAATTCTGTGGCACTAGCATTTAATGCTGATTGATCTGATAGTGGATTTTTTTCAATTTGCTTAGCATTATTCAATATTGTTAATAAGTTCTTGAATTTATATTCATTAGAAGTTTTGCTATTGTAATTTGAAAGATGATTTGTTGTTGACTCAACTATTTCTAAAAATTGGCTCACTTCTTTAATTAGATTTTTTAATTTTTGTTGTGCAACGTAGATTATCTTTTCTTTATTTGTAGTTTTAATAATTTCGTCTAAATCTTTTGTTGCCTTATCGTATTCTTTAATTCCCGAAAGAATGTTGGTAAAAATATTTCTAGTAGCAGTTATTGTTGCAACTAGTAAAGTAGTATTGTAACCTATATATGGATTATTTTGAACTTCAATTAATAATAAATTAGCTTCGTCAATTTTACTTTCTAAAATATTCTTACTATTTTGATTATTTTGTTCAATAGTATCCTTAATTTTTTTAGATTTTGTTAACAGATCAGAAAGTTTATTTGTTTCACTTTCTAGGGCATCTTTTTCATATGATAAATCATTAATGATGATTTTTGCATTACTATTGGCATTTAACAATTCATTAAATTTATATTCAATTGTTGCTTTATTTCCGTAATTTGAAAAATTATTAGGTATTTTATCTATCTCATCTAAAAATTCATTAATTTCGTCTATTTTTGATTGTAAATGTTTCTTAGCAACATAAATATCCTTTTGCTTATTATTTTGTTCATAAGATTTTTGTAAAGAAATTAGTGTTTCTTTAAGATTATCTAAATTTGACGACTTGTTATCTAAAGTTTGTTGAGAAAGTGTGATTGCGCTTTCAAATGTTATTGTTTCATATCCATTGTAAATTGAATTAGTTTTTATATTGTTTAGTAATTCGTTAGAATTTTGAATTAACAATTTTAATTGATCAAATTCATTTTTATACTCAACATCAATATTATTTTTTATTTTTTTTGCATCATTAAGTTTGCTTGATAGAGCGACTTTTTTATTTTCATAAACACTCTTAGTTTCATTGTTTTTATTAGCAACTAAAAGTGCCTCATTAATAAAATCGACTAGTTCCTTAAATTTAAAGTCAGGACTGATTTTGTTATTATATTTCCCAATGTGATATTCATCTTTTTCTAATTCTACATTTATAAATTCATTAGAATTCGCGATAACTTTCTTAAGATCATCTTGAGCTAATTTAGCCTCAACAGTGAGTTTAAAATCATCTATTAATTTTTTAACATAAACGTTTTCACTGTCAATATGAGTTTTTAAAATAATTTTAAATTTTTCATCAGAATTAGGAACATCATATTCATCAACTTTGTCTTTTAAAGTGTCGTAAATTTGTCATGAAGAATTTAAATCAGACATAATAGTTTTAGCAACTTCAATAGTGTTTTTAAATTCAATTATTGAATTTAGACGTTCTTTATCAATCTTTTCTTTATCTTCTTTAATATTTGAGTTTGTTTTCTTAGATTCACTCAAAGCAGTATTTAATTCAGGAATAGTATTTGTAATATTTAATTTGCTTATTGTACTTATTAATGTTGTGAAACGTAATTTAATTGTTTTATAATCATCATTTGGTTCAAGACTATTTAATAAATTATTAGCATTTTCTTTTTCGATATTTAATTGAGAAAGAATCTTATTTTTTTGACCTAATATTTTATTTTCTTCGTTTTTAATTTTGTTGAATTCTTGAGTTAAACTATTTAAAACATTATTTAATTCACCTTCATCATTGAGCTTTAATTTGGAATTTACTTGGTTTACATATACGCTAAATAAGACTTCTTCGCTCGAGAAACTAAATTTATAATTAACCCAATCTATATGTTTTGAATTATTTTTAAAATTAACAATTTGTTCTAATTTATTTTTAATGTTGATCTTAATGCTGTAAATTTTAAAAGCATCATTTAAATCAGAGATAAATGATCTAATTTTAGAAGGGGTTGTGTTGTTTAATCCTTTTTTAATTTCGTTTATACCCGCAATATATATATTGAATATTTCTTGTTCTTCAGAATCTAAAACTTGTTTAGTTATTAATTCTTCAATAGCTTCTTTTAAATTTTCATTTTCATTAATGTTTGTATTGAAATCTTGCTTAGCTTTTTCAATTAGATTTTTAAGTCTACTGTTTAAACCATTATTCAATTCGTTTTGAATGTTATTAAATTGATTTGTATAGTCATTTATATTTGAAGTTGATGAACTGTGAATATTTTTAGCTGTTTTAATTAAATTATCAACAACATCTAAAGCTGGTTTAAAACCTTCACTATCTTGAGCAAAATATTTATCATATTCTACTTGCAAATTAGCAATAATGTTGTTTAAATCATTAAGTTTTTTGGTTTTTAATAGAGAATTATAGTCATTTGTAATTGTTAATAAGTCGCTTTCATTTTGTAAACTTAATTTAGAAATAATGTCATTTACTTTGTTTATGTTGGTATTACTTGAATCTAACATATTTTGGTATTTGCTATCGTTAAATCGAATGAAAGATTCATTAATTTCTATATTCAAGTTTTCAAAAAGTTTTTTAATATTTGAAAATTTTTCTCGTAGTTCGTTAATCTTTTCGGATAGTTTATTTTCTAGCATTTTATTAATATTTTTTAAATCGATTTCAGCTAAATTAATATTTTTTAAATTTTCGCTATTTATATATTGATGAACTAAATCTTGAATTTCAGAACTTAATTTTAATTCTGAAAGAAAATTAAATTTATCAGAATTAATTTCAATTAATTGAAAATTATTTGAAATTAAGTCACTAAATTTCTTAAGCTCTGCATTTAGTGAATCTACACCATTTTTCATTTTTTTACAATAGTTAATTAGTTTTTCATATTCATTATTTATAATAGTAACTATAGCCGAAGACTCTTCAAGAGTCATTGGTGTTACTATTTTTGCAGATGCAGCGGTAATAAATTCATTAGCAGATTTAGAAATAGTTGTTAATTGATATTTTTCAAAATTAACATAGGCGCTATATTCAAGTATTACTTTATCTAAATTTTTAGATTTTATAAATTGGATATTTTCATTATTTTCTTTAATTTCGTTTTGAACTCTTAAAAGTTCTTTTTCAATTTGCTTTTTAATATTTATTAAAAGATTAGTTTCTTTTATTCTAAAGTCGCTTTCAATTTTGGTAATAGCATCTTCATATGTAATACTAATTATAGATTGATCATTTGTAACTTTATTAAAGTAATTTATTTTTTCTAAATTAAATTGAGCCTTATTATCTTTTTGCAATTTTTTAAGACTTTCAAAAGCTCTTTTTGCAGCTTCTTTTAATGTCTTATTTTTTTCTTCAATTTCAATCATTAATTTTAGCTCTTCATCCGCTTCATTGATTCCTTGTTCTAGTAGAGCCTTTTTTATTGTTGGATAAAGTATGCTATTTAATTTAGTAATAAAAGCAGGCAGCTTCATTTTTTCGGCTCCATATTTAGCTTCATATAAATTTCAATCAACATTATCCTTGTGATCTATTTGAAATTTTTCAATTTCATTTATTTTTTCAATTAGGTCTGCTTTTAATAGATTTGAACTTTTCTTAGATAGTTCATTTAAGTTAATTTTAAATAGTTCAATAATATCATTTAGCTCAGAGTAGGTAATATATCCATATTTTATATCGTTATCCTTTATAGGATTTCTAATATCTCTTGCCTTGTACTGGTTTATTATTTTGTTAAATTCATCTTCGTCAATTCCTAATAAAGCGCCTGCACCTATTTCTTTTTCTAGATTTTTTTCTCTTTCTGTTTGTTTATGAAATAAGTCAACTAAATTTTTCTTTGATTCGATAAAGTATTTAAAGAATTTTTTATTTAATATAACATAATCATCGAAGGTTTTAGTAGTGTTTGGTTTTGTTATTAGACTTTCATTATCAGCTGAAAAATTGATGAAGTGATCTTTAAATCTAATATATTCATTAATTAGTTTGAATTCCTTTTCAAAGGCTAACAAAATATCTTGATTCCATGTGTTTTGCTTTTTATCTGAATTCCTTTTCATTTCTATTAATTTATCAACATCAAAGTTATATTCATCTTTTTTTAATTCTTCATTAACAAAATTAATAAAGTTTTGAGCATTATTTATTGTTGAAACTAAATTAACATTAAGTTCTTTATTAATGTTTTTTAATTCTTTAATTTTAGATTCTAATGTAGTTGCAATTGTTTTAATTTTGTCTTTTTGGTTTCTTAGAGATTCTTTATCTTCATCTTTAGCGATTTTTAATTCTGCTTCAATTGCTTTTATACTTTTTTTAATAACTGATAATCAATTTTCATTATTTTGAATAATTTTGTCAAACTCATTAATTAATTCAATTGTTTCAATTTTAGATTTTCTTTCTAATTCAAAACTATTTATAAAATCACTTATTAGTTTCTTTTGATGCAAAACATTAGCTTTTAACTCAGCTATTTTTTCAGCAAAAATTCTTTCAAGTTCTTTAATTTTTGCAGGTGTAGTATTTTTAATATCTTTTGTTACTTCTTTTTTTCCACTGCTAAAAGTTACTAATATAGATTTTTCTGAATCACTTAGTAAAGAATTTTTTTGTTTTGAAATTAAGTAATCAATGATTTTTTTATTAGAGATCTCCTTAAATGAATTAGTAAGTTTATTTTTAGCATCATTTAAAATATCTTGAACACTATCATCAAACTCTTTAATGTTGTCATTTATCTTATTTAATAAAGCAATTTTTAAATCAACATTTTCTTTCTTGCTTAGTCCATTTTCATTAATTAGTTTATGCCTATCGAATCATTCCTCAGATCTAATTAAATCTATTGCGTCTTTATAATTTACTGCATCTAGTGTTCTGCAAGTGTTTCTCTTTTCTTTAAGAAGATTAATTTTATTATTAATTTCATATGTATATTGTTCATATTTATATTCAATAACCTGTTTTTCTATATCTTCACACACTTTTTTAGTTAGAGACCCATTAAAAGAAATATTATTTTGTTCACCTATCAATGATTTAATTTTGGTAAGTAGAGAATCTTCTTTTTCTAGAAGTTCGCTATATTTTATTTTGACTTCATTTGAATACAATGAATATTTAGAGGAATTATTGGTTATATTTTTAAGTTCAATTAATTGTGCTCTAATTTTTTCTAATTTGTAAGCTAGTTCAACATCAGAACCAATATTTGTTATTAAGTCTGTTAAAGGGATTACAATTTTAAGATTATATAATTCTGTGTTATGTAATTCTTCAAGTGTTGAAGCATTTATTGTTTTTTTAGTTTTGAAAATAAGTTCTAATTGCGGAACGCTAGTATTACCATTTAAAAAAGCAATATTATAGTTTAAAAAAGCAATACTATTTTTTACATTTTGGGGTAAATCGCTAACTGATACAAATCCATTATCCTCTAACATTTTAAAACCTTGAAGGCCATTTTTTTCTCCTCCAGGAATTTTTTTAAGGTATGCTTCAAGTTTAGTTAAATCATCATGTCTAATTTTTAACTCGTCTGGAGTAAAGTAAAGAGGACTAGTTGATAAATGTTTAAATCCATTTATCTTAACAGGCTTATTATCGTTATTTCAAGTTCTTTTTTTACCTGATTTTTCTTTAACGATAACACTTAGAAATACTGAACCCTCAATATCATTGGATCCAACTTTTTTAATTCTTATGTCAAAATGTTCATTTTCAAATTCTTTTTGCGAGTAATTAAATCTATTGGTATCTGAGGCAAAAACATCTTTGGATTTTCCCTCTCCTGTTTTTGTATCTTTTTCCTCAGATCTATCTCTCAATTTTTTGATAAGCTCTTTACAAAATTCATCTATGTTTTTTGATTTGCCTAGCGTGTCATTATTTCTTTGGTTTTTGTATCAAAAAAGTGTTCCAATAGCCACGGCTCCTACTAATGAAAGCGAACTAACTGTTGCCACACTTCTTACTATTGATTTTTGCAATCTATTCATATTTCCCCCAATTATTATTAGTCATAATATAAGTATTTAAATGTATTATAAATATACTTAAATTATAAACTTTAAAAAGACTAAATACTAATACTAATAATATATAAAATATATTTGTTGATAAGTATGTGGAAAAATACGATTTTTCAAAATCGACTATTTTATAATTTATTATTTATATTTTTTACATAAAAACACAGATTAAAAACGTAAGTATTCCAACAAATGATGCACTATCAAATCTGTCTAGGAAACCTCCATGTCCTACAAGAATTTTTGAGTAGTCTTTTATAGCATTAATTCTTTTTATATATGAAAAGAATAAATCTCCAACCACTGAAAATAAAGGCGCAAATAATACAAAAATTGTCTTCATAATCCACTTATTAAATTCTTGAGAACTAGGATTTGAAAATAGACTATCAATAGGAAAAACTAATGAAATTGATACAACCGTTCCAAAGAATAGTGCACTAAAGAAACCTTCTCAAGTTTTTTTAGGTGAAATGTATGGAGAAAATGGTACTTTTATTCATTTTTTTCCAAGGTATTTTCCGCCAAAAAAACCTGCAGTGTCACAAGTTGCGGGAACTAAAAAAATTAATAATGTATATTCTCAATGAGTAAATAATGAAAAAATAATAATTTGTGTTGTCATCATAAGAACGTATTGTGCAATTAGTACAATAAAGAATCTTATAATTCTATCTTCTACATTCATATTTGTTAATGTTGCCATTTCAACGAAAAATAAAACAATTGAAATTGAAAAAATTATAAGAAGAATTCATGGATTTTTTGCTAGTTTTTCAACTAGGAAAAATTTAATATCTTTATTTTGAAATGCTTCTTTAATTTCTAAGTCTGTTAATTCAAATTTACACATTTCAATCATTGTGTTATAAGGAAATAAAATAGAAGCTGCAAATGCTATAGAAAAAATAAATACTCAAGCCTTAGGTAATCTAAAAGCTCTAAATAATTCATAACCAAACACTAGTAAAAAACCGCCCATAAAAAAATATGCAGCAATTCTTGCTTCATTGTGGTTTTTTCCATAAATTGCAAGTGGTATTGTCCATGAGACAATAAAAATTGTAATTAATAATCCTGGTAGTGTCCTATTTTTAAACATATAAACATTTTACTTATTAATAAAAAAAATATAAGTTTATTTTTTGTAAAAAAATCTTTCATTTTTTATTTCTAAATAAATTTTAATATGCTAAATTTTTTAGTGCAAATTTTAAACAAAGAATTAAAAAGGATAAATATATGAAAATAAAAAAAATATTAAATTATTTTGGTGCGGTTGCAACAATATCGGTTCCATTTTCAGTTATTTCTTGCAATAACAATGACAAACAAAATGTAAAAGAACAAAATAAATTAAAAGCAAATGATAATTTAAGTGAAAATGAAAAATCTAAATTAGAACTAAAAAATCTTATAGATCGTAAAAATTATGAATTATCTAAATATAATGAAATTCAATTTTTAGAAATTAAGAAAAATTTAGAAGAATCATATCTTCAAGCTCAATCAGTATATAAAATGAACAATTTAACAACTGAATCAGCAAATAAAGCAAATAAAGAATTAACTATAGCAATACAAAAAGCAGAATTAGACAAAGCCACAATTGAAAAAATATTGTGGTCTAAAGATTCGGATGGGATTCTAGAATTAAAAATAATAAATGGTTCAATAAATAAAGCACTTGACTTTAAAGGCAAAGCGTTTAGCAATCTTATAAAGGAAAAATTAAATAATGCAAATGCTACTAATAAGTTAAAGAAGGAAGCTTTTGATAATTTAGATTCAACAAAGACTCTAATTAATGAAATTAATATTGCACAAAATAAAATTGAACAATTAAATAAAAGCGATAAAAATGTGGAAATTGAAGTTGAAGGTGTAAGTCACAAAATTTCTGAATGAGTAGAATTAGAAAAAAATGAATTATCAAGCATTGAAAAACTATCAAAGGAAAAATCATATAATTTAGCTTTAATAAAAACTGATTTTAATGCTCAAAAAGCATTTGATAGAATAAACGCAATTCCTGAAGACAATAGATCTGATTTTGCTAAACAATTATTAATAGATATTCAAGAACTTATGAAGAATGTTAATGATAAAAATGTTAAAATTGACAATAAAATTAATGGTTTAAAACAATTAATTGATTCATGACAAACGGAAAAAGTAAAGCCTAATATTAAACAAAAATTTGATGAATATATAGCTGAGGCAAATGAATTAGACGAAGCAAATAAAAAGTATCAAAATGCTCTAAATAATGCCATTAGTTTAGATGCAGAATGAAATTCAGCAACCAAATTAATTGAAAAAGTTAAGGCATATTCAGGTGTACAAAAAAATGAATACATATCATTAGATGTTCAAAAAGTGTATACTCCAAATATTATTAAATATATATTTTATTTATTTGTTTTGGAAGACACAGGGGCTGAAATACCTGATGTTGTTAATGAAATGCTTATGAAATAGTTAAATAATGAAAATCCTAGCTAGGCAAAACTACTTGGATTTTTTTAATAATTTCAACTTGAATATTTAAAATTTCTAGTGCATTAGAAACGGTTATTTTTTTAAATTACTTATAAAACAGACTAAAAAGAAAATTATTTAATTAAAATAATTGTAATCATTTATTATTGATAATGTAATAACTAAGTTTGATTTTTTTATCATTTAAAATTAAAATTAGATACTTCGAGCAATAAAAATGTTATTTTTATATGCTAATAAATTACTATAAAACATTGTCTATTAAATAGCATTAAAGATATGGTTTTTATAAATAATTTATTTTTAAATTAGTCCAAAACATGTTTTTATTTTCATATTACCATATGAATATTAATATTATTAAATTATGAAAATGTTATTTATAATTTAAAATATAAAAAAATAATTATAGTTTGTAATTATTTTAAAAAAGGAGACTAATGGCAAAATACAAAAAAATATTAGTTAAGCTTTCGGGAGAAGGTTTAGTTAATAAAAGTAAAAATTTAGCAATAGATTATGAACTTGTAGAAGATATTGCTAATCAATTAAAAAAAATTGTAAAAGATGGAGTTCAAGTAAGTATTGTAATTGGAGGTGGTAATTTCTTTAGGGGAGCAAGTGCTGAAAAAAATGGAATTCCTAGAAATAGAGCAGACTATATAGGTATGCTAGCTACTATTATGAACGGTTTAGCTTTGAAGAGTGGATTTGAAAAAGTTGGCTTAAAAGCTAGAGTTCAATCATCAATTAATATTGATTCTAAAGTAGCTGAAAATTATATCAACGAAAAAACACTTAAATATTTAAGTGAAGGAGAAATAGTTATTTTTGTAGGTGGAACCGGAAGGCCATATTTCACAACAGATACAGCAGCAACTTTATTTGCAAGCGAAATAGGAGCTGAAGTTATATTAATGGGTAAAAATAATACTGAAGGTATTTATGATTCTGATCCTAAAACTAATGCTAATGCCAAAAAATTTGATAATATCACATATGACGAAATATTAGATAAAAAACTACAAGTTATGGATTTAACTGCAACAAGCATGGCTCGTGATAATAAAATTAAATTAATTGTGTTTAATATTAAAGAAAAAGATGCAATCGTAAAAGCACTTAATGGAACTATAAGCCACACGGAGGTAACTAACTAATGGAATTAGATTTATATTTATTACAATTAGAAGATGAGGCTCAAAAAGCAATAGACCACTATGCTTTTGAGTTATCTAAATTATCAACTGGACGTGCTAATCCACAAATAATTAGAGGTATTAAAGTTAATTATTATGACACATTAACACCGCTTGAAGAATTAGCGAGTGTTAGTGTTCCGGAACCTCAACAGCTTTTAATTAAACCATATGATGCCTCAGTTGTTAATGAGTTATGCAAGGTTATTCAAAATTCAAATTTAGGTGTTAGTCCAATTAATGAAGGACACCAAGTTAGACTATCATTTCCACCTCTAACTACTGACCGTAGAAAAGAAATGATCAAAAACATTGCTAAATTTACAGAAAATGCTAAAGTGGGAGTTCGTAATGCTCGCCAAAATGTAAATAAAGCAATAAAAGATGATGAGGATCTTTCAGAAGACGTTGAAAGAAGATTTTTAGAAGAAGTTCAAAAAGTTGTTGATAAAAAAATAGAACGTATTAATGAAATGACTCAAGCAAAAGAAAAAGAATTAATGTCACTTTAATCTATGCTCAAAACGTTTGATCCTAAAAATATTGATCCTTCAAGAACACTAAATGTTTCATACATAGTTCTTGATTGCATATTTTTAGCTTTATTAACCGCTCTATTGATATATCAAAAAAAATATTTAACATTAATTTTTGCTCTTTTTGGAGCAATACTATATGTAATTGTAGATTTTGGAATATTTTATGCTGCCTTAGGATCAAGACATGTTACAAATAATTTTGTAGATAAGATGAACAATAATGAATTTGGAGTGTCCAACACATTTTGATTCCTATTGTGACTATCAACTAGTTATGGAATGACAAATTTTGTTCTAATTTGGCTAGCACTTAAAAAAGACAAAAATTTAAAATATTATGCAACCTTAATTGTCATTTGATGGTTTTGCGCCCCTTTATTATCTGAAATGGCTCCATCATCACAAGAAAATAAAATTCACATTTGAAGAGAGACTGGCAATTATCACTGAGTAATGGCTCTTATACTAGTTATTGGTTATTTTGGTGCAATTATCTACAATATAATTTCCAAAAAAGAAAAAATGCCAATTTTTAGAATGCTAGCAATTGGTATCTTGGTTCAATTTGGTTGAGAATTAGCTTTACTTGTTAATAATATTAGAGAATTTAAATTCGGTCCATTAGTCATAGATTCTTTAATCGAAACAAATCTTGGAATTCCTTATATTTGATGAATTCAAAAAGTTGTTAATAAATACGTCTCAGAAGATTTTTCACCAAGATCAAAAATAGAAGTATTAGAATAATTTAACTTGCATTTTTGCAAGTTTTTTAATTAAAAAAAATGTCCCCAAGCGGAGACAATTTTAAATTAATTTATGAAATTATTTAACTTCAACTGTTGCGCCAGCTTCAGTTAATTTAGCTTTTAATTCTTCAGCTTCAGCAACTGTAATGTTTTCTTTTACTGTTGCTGGTAAAGTAGAAACTAATTTGTTAGCATCTAATAAAGCAAGATTTAATAATTCTTTAACTGCTTTAACGATAGGTAATTTTTTACCATTATCTGCAGTAATAAATACTGATACAGAAGATTTTTCTTCAGCTGCTTCACCGGCTGCTGCAGGAGCTGCTGCAACAGCAACTGCTGCAGGATCAATTCCAAATTCTTCCTTCATTGCTTCTACTAATTCCATAACTTCTTTAATTGACATTTCTTTTAATGCAGAAATGAATGTATCTTTTGTTAATTTAGCCATTATAATTTTCCTTTCGATTATTTTTTATTTATTATTTTTCTTCTTTTTCACTATACATTTTTAATGCAATAGATAGTTGTTGAAGTGGAGATATAAGTGAACGACCAAGTAATGATAATGCTTCTTCATAATTT
Organism: Mycoplasma sp. Mirounga ES2805-ORL; assembly: GCF_017084445.1. GTDB lineage: Bacteria > Bacillota_I > Bacilli_A > Mycoplasmatales > Metamycoplasmataceae > Mycoplasmopsis. Next base: position 764,596 of record NZ_CP070947.1, read on the forward strand.
GGCAATGTAGCAACATCAGCCACACCTTTAGCATCAATAACTTTTCCTTCAAAAATACCAGCTTTAGGTTTTAAAAGTTTAAAATCTTTAGCAAATTTAGCGATTAATTTAGCAGGTGCTATATCATCAGTTTCACAAAATGCGAATAGATTAGGACCAACTAAGTGTTCATCTAAACCTTCAATTTTTGCATCTTTAGCAGCATATTTAAAAATTCTGTTTTTATAAACTTTTATATCAATGCCTTGTTTTAAAGCTTCTTTTCTTAATTGAGTAATTTCAGAAACAGAAAGACCACGATATTCAGCAATAATTAAAGATTTTGCATTTTTAAGTTTCTTTGCTATATCTTTAGCAAGTTCCTTTTTTTGCAATTTTAATGCAGATTCTTTTTGATTAGACAAAGGATTTCCTCCCTTCATAATTTATTTAATTAACAATACAAAAAACTATTAACCTATAATTTGGTTATTCACGAGATACACTCGGTAACAAATTAAGCTCTTAAGCAGTTACTTTCTTTATGTATTGCAACAATATAATACTATAAATTTGTATAAAGACAACATTTTATTTATAAAGACAATCAATGCAATAATATTAAGTTAAAAAATAAAATAATAGTTTATGCTATTCTATTATTTCTCAATCATCTTTATTTGTTATATTTTCAACTAATTGTTTAAAAGCCTTAGAGTTTTTAGTTTCTTCAGGCGTCATGCTATTAAAGAGCAATAATTTACAATCTTTTGTCTTATTAGCTTTTATAATGATGTTAATTATGTCTTTGTAATCTTCTGAATTATCTTCATAATTTTGAATAATTATTGTGTCATATGAAATAATTTCGATTTGTTTAGGCTGTTCTTTAATAAAATTTGAAATAACTTCTGGATCTTTATCGCGGTTAATTTCGATACCTCAGTGCTCTCTACAAAAATTTGTAATATTGTCTGATAAACTATTAACTGTATCAACTTTGCTTTTAAATCTACGGATATTAAGAATCTTTCTATCTCTTTTTAAAATTATCAATTTATTAACAAAATCTTCTTGACCAGAATCAACACTATTTTTTACCATTAAGTTTGTTTTACTTAAAAGTTTCAAAATTTTATTTTCTTTTTCTGTTAAAGGTTTATTTTTTCACTTTTTGTATTGAATGTGTCCGTGGATTAAAAATATTACATATATAAAAAAGGCAAACAAGAACGGAAATAAAATTATTTCAAGTACAACTATAAGAATATCCATATAGATTTATTATATTTTACTTTAGCAAATTGTGATAATTGGTAATTAATATTTATTAATAAATATCATTTTTTTGATTGAAAGTAACTATCTCTATTAAAATAAAGACACAAAACATATTTATAGGAGCTTTATGAAAAAAAGTAAATTTATTAAATTAGGTATTTTAATAGGTACGATTCCATCAACTATTTTAATATCTTCAGCCTGTAATGGTTCAACAAAAAAACAGGAAGATAAAATATCTGAATTAGACAAAGCCAAAAGTGATTTAAGCAGTGTTCTTGAAGAAGCTTTTGAATTAAAAAACGATTTAAAAGATAAAAAATATTTTGAAATATCGATCCCTATAGTTAAAGCAATAAATGAAACTATAACCATTTTAGACGATGAATCGCAAGAATATCAAGCGTTAAAAAACAAAGAAAAAGAACTTAGAACATTAATTGAAAATACAAGAATAAAAAAAGTATCTATAGATGCAAGTTTTACAAATCCCTCATTGAGTATAAATGAACAAAAATCAAATTTATTTAATTTGATTGGACAAGCGAATACTATTGTTTTAAGTTTAAATGGCAAAAAATACGAATCAATAAAAACTAAATTTTTAAATGAAGTTAAAAAAGCTCAAACAGTTTATGAAAATAATGAATCTAAAATTGATGATTTTATAGAAGCTGGTATCAATTTACAAAAAGCAATTAAAGTAATGATTCAAGCAAAAGAAGAATTAGATAAATTAAATACTAATTCAAATAAAAAGAATGAAAATGATCTAATTGGTAAAAATATTCAATTTGCTAATTGAACTATAAATCAAGATAATGCATTCAAAATTTCAGTTGACTTAAAAGAAAATGTTAGGGAACTAATTACTGGGAAACAATTAATTTATGATTATAAAAGAAAGCATATTATTGTCTGAGAATTAAATAGTAAACCCTCTAAAGATGAGTGAGAAAGTGCAAAAGTTATTTTTGTGCCTAAACAAGAATCTCCAGAAAGTGATTTCCAATATTCAAATATATCTTTTGAATTTGATGACGTAACAAATAGGCTATTTTTATCTTACAAAACAGAAAAATATAATGGTTATTCAAAACCGGCATTTATATCAAATGAGATATATAAAACAATATTTAATCTAAACCCTTCTTCTAAAACCGGCTTAGATGATAATGCAATTCCGCAAACAAACAATACAGTTAAGGAAACTTCTAATGAAGGTTCTACAGGAGGAACAACTACAACAAAACCATCTGTAGTTGGTGATGTATATTCTAATCTCGTTGCTCCATCAATTAAAACTGCTAAGGAAATCAAGTACGAGTCAAGCGATTTCTACGATTCATTAGAAGGTAAAAGTGGTACTGCTCTAATTCGGGCACTTCGCGAATTACAAGCGAAGTATAGAAATAATACTGGTGGCTATAATGATTTATATAAAACATATGAAGATTCATTTGTTGATAGATATTATGAAAATAATAATCAATTATTATGTATATACGCTGAGGTTCCAAGTGGCAAAGACCCTTATGAGTACAATTTTAGTCAAAAAGGCGGTAGTGGACGAGAAGGAAATGGCTGAAATAGAGAACATATCATAGCGCAATCATGATTTGGGAAAGCAGCACCTATGAGGAATGACGCACATCATGTTTGACCTACTGATGCCACAGTTAATGGAAAACATGGTAATTTTCCATACGGTAATGTAAAAACAATTGATTATAAATCACAAAATGGCACAATAGTTGGAACTGGATATGAAGATGGACAAGAGGTTGTAGAAGTTATTAATGAGTTTAAAGGCGATGTAGCAAGAGCACACTTATATTTTGCACTAACATATTATGATAAATCATTAACAGGTACATCAGGCCCTAGATTCTTTGAAAAAGTTAATGGAATTAATACAATTAAGGAACCTTTTTTAAAAACAATGCTTGAATGAGCTAAATATGATCCTATTACACAATTTGATTTAGATAGAAATAACGGTATCTATAAACATCAACACAATAGAAATCCATTTTCAGATTATCCAGAACTAATTGATGTTGTGTTTGGAAATAATACAAGTTATGTCTTCCATAATCATGGTTTTGCTAAAGAGTTAATATTTTAATAATTTAATAAAAAAAGCACTAATGAATTTTAAATCAGTAGTGCTTTTATTTTTTGCAAGTAAATTATTTAGCCAATGCACCCATTGGGTCTCATGGAGCTAATTCAATAACTTTTGAAGTTTCATAGATTTTAACTAAATCTGCTGGTAAGTATTTTTTATCAATCATAATTTGATATGTGAATTCATCAAATCATTCATCGCTCATTGAAAATACACCTTTTTTACCAATCTTTTCACCTCATGAGTTTTCAACTTGTCAATTAATAGGTTTTCCATTTTCATCTAAGTTAACTCCTGTGAAAACCATAGCGTGTGTCAATAAACTTTCTCCATATTCAAGTCTTTGTGCTTTAGTTCAATTTGGAGTGTAGCCTAATGCTTCTTTATAGTTGAACATGTTGTGATCCATGATACCTAATTTGCTAAAGCTCATTTTTCCAACATCACAACCAAATCAAACTGGTTCACCTTCTTTAATTGATCTTATTGCAGCTTCTTTTAAAACATCAATTTTTACATTTAAGTGTTTAATAGGTTTAGCTTCAACAATATTTCCTAAGTACTTAACTGTATAGACATTGTTAAATGGTTTATCTTCAGTTGGGGCATTAATAACACTAACTTTGTCATCAAGATTTCAACCAACGACTGTTTTGAAAAATTCAACTGGTGTCATTTTAGGTAATCTATTGTATTTACCATCAGCATCTTCATATTCATATTCAACATATTCAGGAACGGGTCCTAAAGCCTTAACAAGAACGTTATAAATTAAGTAAAGATATTCTTCCTTCATCTTTTCTAATTTAGTTATATCTTTAGAGTTTTTGTATTCTTCTCTTAATTCGTGAGCAAAAAATCTAAGCATACTTAATAAATTACTATTCATTTCAAATGTATTTGATGAGTTATATGTTTCAGGCATATGATCTTTAGGAACTACACCATATTTTGATAATATTCCACTAAACATATCTCATTGTCCACCATCTTCAAGCGGACTTTTTAGTAAGTGAGCAATAATTCTTGAGTCTGTTTTTTCATTAACGGTTTCAATAATTGCATTTAAAAAGTAATTTGATCTTTCCATCTTGTCTCAAAAAAATGTGTATGTTTGAGAAAATTCAGTAGTTTTTAGGTTAAATTTTTTCATAGTGTCTACTCTAGCTGTGTTTAAAGCAGCAAACATTCAACAACGACCACTTGAATTTTGTTCAGTTACATCACCTTTTTTTGTTGTGTCTGAAAACATAAAATTATGTCTTTTAATAGCATCTCTATTTAAAGTAGCTTGTCTTAAACCAACTTGAGCAATAGCAGCTTCCACTGCTTTATTACTCTTATCAGCATTATATTTTTTCATAAATTTTTTAATTAATTTATCGTCTATCATACTTTCTCCTTATTTTTTTATTATTAAATATTATCTAATCTTACTCTTTGAGACTAAAAACAACAAAAATATTTTTCCATTTTCAAATTTGTTTTAAATAAAAGGAAATAAATAGATGAATATGAAACGAAAAATTTGATTATTTGGTTTTTTAGGAATAGGTTCAGTAGTTACACTTTTGTCAACTATTGGCTTTAATAATTCAACAAGAGCAACTTTTTCAAAACCGAATAAATCTACTTTTTTTAATATTGAAGTTAAAGGTGCTATAGAAAGACCAGGTATTTATAAATATGATAAACCTATTGAATTAAGAGTCTTTTTAAATTTTGTAAGACCTCTTATTGAAGCTGATTTATCTAAAATAGATCTAGATAGACAAATTGCCAATTCATTAAAAATTTATATTCCATATAAGAAATGCTCTATTTCTTGAACTTCTCTCAATAATATTAATCAACTTGTAAATTTAGGCATTAGAAAGAACATTGCTTTAAAAATTTTGAAATTTAGAAAGGAAAATGACAAAACAACGTGAAAGCAATTAAGTGACTTAAAAGGTGTGGGAATAACTACAATAAAAATTTTGAAAAAATATTTGGTGTTGTAAATAAGCAATTATTTATTTTACTAATACCTATATTTTTCCACTTGTCTATAAAATCACCCCAAAGTAAAACATTATGATTTTTAATAACTGTTGTTTTACTACTTTTTTTACTTTTATTTAATGCTAAGTATTTTCTAGTTGCTATTTTATTAATTTTTTTATACATTTTTATAAGCACAATTCAAGAGTATAAACTTTCAAAATTGAATAATGGAAAGTATTTAGTAACCGGCTTTATCACAAAATGCAGCGAAAAATATGCAATTATAAGAAATGAAAATAATAATGTTCTTTTTATTTTAAATAAATATGTATCACCAACGCCGGTTGAAGAGGGATCAAAGGTTGAAGTCTATGGTGTACTTACAAGTATTAATAATTATCATTTTGATAAATATTGGATGCTATCTAATAACATCACTTATTTTTTAAAAAAGCCAACAATTTTCAAAATAACAAGAACAGGCTTTTCTATTAAACAAGTAATTTATGAATATTCGTTTAATGAAAATTATTATTTTTCAAAATATTGAAGATTAATAGTTTTTGGATATGGTGATAGCCAAATAACCAAAAACTTTATCAAGTTAAATATTGTTCATTTGATTGTCGTTTCGGGATTCCATATAGATCTAATATATATGATATTTTTTAAAATAAACTACAAGAACAAAAGATGATTAAATTGAATATTTTTTATTTTAGTATTTTGATATATCACATTATTAAAAAGCAAGATATCTGCATTAAGGGTATTTATTATTTATTTATTTCATAAAAATTTTAAGTTTAAGTATATAGAATCTTGGCTAATATCATTTTTCGTTATATTTTTAATCAATTTTAATGTTCTTTTCAATATTGGTTTTATTTTTTCTTATTCCTTGTCACTTCTAGTTTATTTAATAAATTTTTTAAATTTTTCCAAAGTTAGAAAACAGTTAATGGATATATTAAAATTGGTGTTGATTTTTATTTTCACTATTCCCTTAATTTTAAAAGTTAATGGACAAATAAATATCTTTAGTTTTTTAATATCTATATTATTTGTTCCACTAATTGAGTTAATTTATATTTTTTCATTGTTTTTATGATTTAGTCCAGTATTCCTTAATTTTGTTTTTTATTTGTTCGATACATTAATTATGTTTTTTATTAATATAAGTTTTTATATTAAATTAAATATATCTAGTTGGTTATTTGTCGATTTATGAATATGTTTAAGTTTTTTCTGGATTTTCTTGATATTGCAAAAGGAAAATAAAAAAAACAACATCAAGTTGTTTTCTAGTCACATATAGTGAAATGGCGCGCTCGAGAGGACTTGAACCCCTAACCTCTTGGGCCGTAACCAAGCACTCTGTCCAATTGAGCTACGAGCGCACTTTGGAGGCACCAGCGGGACTCGAACCCGCATAGAAAGTTTTGCAGACTCTTGCCTGGCCGTTTGGCTATGGTGCCTTGTTAAATAAATATTTGCCTTTGAATTATACCTTTTTTTGGATTTTAATACAAATTTATTTATAAACTCTAAAATACATCAAAATATTTATGACAAGGTACATTTTCCAAAAATGAGCCAATATAATTTTAATTAATATTTCTATCTTTTTAATAATTTTTATGAATTATTTTTTATTACAATAATTTATTTTGAAAAGCATATATAGAAAACTGTGCATAGTTGTTTATCTATAAAATTCAATAAAATCTAAAAGATCTAAATGATTTTTTCCGTTGTGAAGAACATCAATTATGCTTCTTAAAAAAGGAACGTAAAGATTTGGGAATTTTTTTAAAATGTTATTTAAAGTTTTCGCTGTATGATATCCTTCAACTGTTTTATTATTGATTTCTAAAGCTTTTTGAATTCCGTATTTTGCTACTTGTGTACCAAAAGTGAAATTTCTACTTTTTGGACTTGAACAAGTTAAAAATATATCACCTGTTCCTGCAAGTTCAAAACCTAGTATGTCATTAGAATCAGGGAATAATGCTCTATAAATATTATGAATTTCTTTAACACCTACGCTAAGTAAAGCCGCTTGCGGATTTTGATATGGATGAAATTCTTTAACCATTCCAATTCCAATAGCTAGTACGTTTTTAAGAGCAGCAAAAAGTTCTGAACCATGCTCATCATCATTTACAACAAGTCTAAACCTGTCATTGTTAAATATTTGGGAAATTTCTTTTAAAAACTTAGGATTTTGTCCAACAACATTAACCATAGTTAATTTATTTTCAAATACCTCAACAGCAAAAGATGGCCCAATTATTGAACAAATATTATTAACAGTTCCTTTAAATTCGTCTAATATTACTGTGGAAAAGAATTTGTTAGTTTTGAAATCTATACCTTTAGCAACATTAATAATGTTTATTTTTTTGTCCTTAACAATATCTTTTATTTGTTTAATAACGTTGTTGAAAGCTGAAGAAGGCACCGCAAGAACCATATAGTCAAAATCCTCTAGTGCTTCATTTAAATTTAGTGTAGCAACTATGTTTTTTGGATTATTGAATTTTTGGGTTCCGAAGTATTTTGAGTTTATACCTTGATTAATATCATCAACCTCATTTTGGTCAATTCCCCACATAGTTATTTTGTGATTATTTTTTGCAAGAACGGTAGCAAGACCGCTAGCTCATGCTCCTGTACCAATAAATGTAATTTTTTTCATTATTTTCCTCGCTGATTAGTATTAATAATTTAAATCCTTGAATAATAATACTATATCTTCAACCGATAGTTCTTGAATTCTTGTATTTTCTGATAAATTCATTCTTGAAAAAGATGTCTTAATTTTTTCTAAACTGTATTTTGTTTTCAATGAATAAATTAGTTTTTTTCGTCTGGCTAAAAAACATAATTTAAAAAAGTTTTTAAGCTGAGGGTAATTATCATTTTTATCGTGTTTAAATTCTAAGCTTATTATTGCAGAATCAACTTTTGGAGCTGGATTAAATGCTCCATTCGGAACAATAAATTCTTTTTTTACATTTGCAACGTATTGGCATGTAACACTTAATTTTGAATAATCTTTACTATTTATTTGTGAAACTATTCTATCGGCTACTTCTTTTTGAACCATAAGAACAGCTTTTTTAAAATTAAATCTATAGTCAAGAATTTTCAAAATAATATCACTTGTTAAATTGTATGGAATGTTACCAACAATAACATAATCATGATATTTTTTTAAATCACTTTTTAAAAAATCTTCATTAATTAAATTATCAGAATTAAAAATTTTATTATTAATAAGATAGTCAATCATATCTTTATCTATCTCATATCCTATTAATGATTTTGCACTCTTATTTATTTCTCTTGAAATTGCTCCCATTCCTGGTCCTATTTCAATTATGTTTTCATTTTTTGGGTGTATGACATTTATTATTTTTTCTATATAGTTATTATCTATTAAAAAGTTTTGGCCGAATCTTTTTTTTGCTTGAATTTTATTATTTTTTTGAAACATTTAATTTAAAGAAATTCTTCGCGTTTTTGAATACGATATCAGCCATTTTTTCTATTGATAATTTTTTAATTCCAGCAATAAATGTTAATGTGTAAATAACATAATTTGAATAGTTTCACTCTCCTCTTTTTTGTGCGGGAGTTAAATAAGGTGCATCAGTTTCAGTGAGAATTCTATCAACTGGTAGTCAATCAACAACTTCAACCGTTTTTGCAGCATTTTTATATGTTACAACTCCACCAAAACTAAAATAACATCCTAGATCATAGAATTTTTTGGCTCATTCAAGATTTCCAGAATAAGTATGTATCATAAACTTTACATTTTTGTAATTTTTTAAGATATCATAAAGTTCTTGATAAGCATCTCTCATGTGAATAACAACAGGCAAATCATATTTTTGAGCTATTTTTATTTGAGCATTTAAAGATTCAATTTGAGTGTTTTTAGGTACATCTTTTCAATAAAAATCAAGACCTATTTCTCCAATGCCTTTTACATCTTTTGTTAATTGATTTTCTATTGTTAAACCATCAATTGCACCTTTAGTTTCTGTTGGATGAATCCCAATTACAGGAAATGTAAAATCAAAATTTTTACATATATTTATAACTTCATTATTTTCTTTTTCGTTACATCCAGTAATCATCATAATTGATACACCCTTGCTATATGCTTTTTCAATAACTTTAAAGTTATCTTTATAATATTCTTTTAAGGGATGGGTATGAGCATCAACGTATTTTATTGCCATTTTTCCTCTACTTTCCTAGACAAAAGTTTTTAAACATTTCATCTAATAATGATTCATTGTCAGCACGACCATTAATATCTACTAAATTAGCTCAAGCTTCCCTAACATCTATTATTGTTAAATCTAAATCGTTATTATTATTTATTGTTTCGATTGCCGAATTAATAGATTTTATAGCTTTTTTAATCAAACCTAATTGTCTTGCATTATTTAAAAAGAAGTTATTTTCTAAATCAATATTATTAAATGATTCTGTTAATTTATCAGTCAAAATGCCTAGGTCTTTTTTATTAGCTTCAATGTATATGTACTCTTCTTTTTTGTTTTTAATTAAGTCTTTTTTGTTAAATACTATTAGGCTATTTTTATTAAAATCTTTAATTGTTTTTTCAATTTTCTTGTCCATATCATTTATTTTTCTATTATCTAATAAATGAATAACTAAATTTGCATTTTTTATTTGTTCAATAGCTTTTTCTATCCCTGCTGACTCAATTTTATTTTTAGAATTTCTAATTCCTGCTGTATCAAATAATTTAAATAGAAAACCTTTAACTTGTACTGTTGCTTCAACAATATCTCTTGTAGTTCCGGGTGTATCAGTTACTATTGCTTTTTCTTCATTTAGTAAAGCATTTAGTAAAGAAGACTTGCCAACATTAGGCTTGCCTACAATGGCAATCTTAATTCCATCGAAAATTATTCTTGCATCCTCTGATATTTTGGCTAAATCTTCAATTTGTGCTTTAAGTTTTGAGAGTTTATCAACAAGTTCCTTATTAAAAATATTTTCAATATCTTCATATTCTGGATAGTCAATATTTACTTCCATTTGTCCAATAATTAAAGCCAACTCTCTTGTTATTTTTTGTAAGTATTCTTCTGTTTTGTTGTCAAAATTTTTAATAGCTAAATCAACTTGCTTTTTAGATTGAGCGTGAATTAAATCATTTATAGCCTCAGCCTTAACTAGACTCATTTTCCCGTTTAAAAAAGATCTTCTACTAAATTCTCCTGGTGTGGCTAATCTAGCACCATTTGCAATTAAAAGTTCAAGAATAATGTTGGTAATAATTACTCCTCCATGGCAATTAATTTCAACTGTATCTTGGCCAACAAAATTATTCTTTCCAATAAACCAGGCCACTAAGACTTCGTCAATTAATTTATTTGAAAAATTATCAATAATTTTACCAAATGTTATTGATTGATTTTTGCCAATTTTACCCGTGAATATTTTTTTTGTTATTGTAATAGCTTCTGGTCCTGCAACTCTAATTATAGATATTGCTTGGTTTATTTTTCCTCCAGAGCTAATTGCTGCTATTGTGTCATTAAACATATTTTAATTTTACCTTAAATTAAGTTTAATATTCTAATTAGGTTCTTCTCTTTTAGCTTATTAAAATCAACATTTTTTTAATTATTAATATTTAATATTTTTACTATAATATAAAACGTTACTTTTGTAACCATTCTAAAAAGGTTTAAGTTTGTTTAATGCAACACCTTAAAGATGAGCCACAAAATCAGAGGAGATAAGCATGATTGCTATAATCGAAACTGGAGGCAAACAAATTTTAGTTAAAAAGGACCAAACAATCTTTATTGAAAAAATAGAAGGTAAAGAAGGTTCTGAGGTAACTTTTGAAAATGTTTTATTAGTGGACAACAAAGTTGGTAAACCATTCGTAAAAGGAGCAAAAGTTACTGGAGAAATCCAAAAGCAAGGTAAAGCAAAAAAAATAGTAGTATATCGTCACAACGCTAAGTCAACACACAAGAGAAAACTTGGTCACCGTCAACCTTACACACGTGTACTAATTAAGAAGATCGAGGGATAGTTAAATGGCTCACACGAAGGCCGGTGGTTCTACTAAGAACGGCCGCGATAGTCGCGGTCAAAGACTCGGGATTAAATTAGGTGACGGACAATTCTGTACAGCAGGATCAATTATCTTTAGACAAAGAGGTACTAAAGTTTTCCCTGGAACAAATGTTGGACTTGGAAAAGACTATACACTATATGCTTTAATTACTGGATATGTAAAATTTGAAAAACGTAGAAATCGTACATATGCCTCAGTATATGAAAATAGAATTGAAGGTTCAAATTCTTCAAAAGAAGTAAAACCTACAATTAAAAAAGAAACTGTAGTTAAAGAAAAGAAAGAAGCAGTTAAGAAAACAACAAAAACAGCTTCTAAAAAAGCTACAACTTCAAAACCAGCTGCTAAAACAACAGCTAAAAAAACAACAACTAAAAAATAAGTTGTTGTAAATATCATTAAGACTAGGGTCACCCCTAGTTTTTCTTTTTTAAAATTAGTTTTGGGAATTTTTAATTTTTGTTAAATTTACTAAAAATATATTAATAAATGATTAAAATATAAAAATATGAAAAATTTAGCAAATAAGTTGAGACCTGAGACATTAGATGACGTTGTTGGACAAAAAGAAGTAGTAAGTTTATTAAAAAAAGTTGCTTCTAATAAATTGACCAACAGTTTTATTTTCTTTGGTGAAAGTGGTGTTGGCAAAACATCATGTGCAATTGCTCTTGCAAATGACCTTGAATTAAAATATGAATTATTTAATGCTAGTGTCGATAAAAAGGAAGACTTAATTAAAGGACTTCAAAATAATGAGCTTTTAATAATTGATGAGATCCATAGGTTAAATAAAGATAAGCAGGATATTCTATTATCATTTTTAGAACTTGATAAGGTGACAATCTATGCAACAACAACAGAAAACCCATATTTTAAAATAAATCCTGCTTTAAGAAGCAGAATGCAAATACTGCAATTTAATAAGCTAAGCGAAGAAGAAATGTTTTATGGTATAAAAAATATTCTCAAGAAGCATTACTCTAATTTAATAGTCGAAGATAAAATAATCAAAATCCTCATTAAAAATTCAGGTGGTGATTACCGGTTTTGCATAAATAATTTACAAATGATTGCTTTATTAAATAAGGATAATAAAATAACGGAAAACGATTTAAAAAGTGTTATTCCAAATATTAATTTTTACTCGGATAAAGATTCAACATCTCATTACAATAATCTCTCAGCTTTTCATAAATCACTTAGAGGCAGTGATGTAGATGCAGCATTATATTATGGAACTATACTTTTAAAAAGCGGAGATATTGAGGGCTTATTTAGAAGATTGACAGCTTGCGCCTATGAGGATATTGGTTTAGCTGATCCTAATATAGGTCTAAAAATTGAAGCTGCATATAAAGCTTTTGAAAGGTTAGGTTTGCCAGAAGCTAGGTTGCCAATTTATTATTCAATAATAACTATAGCTTTAACTCCTAAAAGCAACACAATTTACGAAAGCATTAATAAAATAGAAGAATATGTAAATCAAGGAAACATTTTTGAAGTTCCTTTACATCTTAGAGATGGGCATTATAGTTCAGCTTCGAAACTAGGTATAGGTAATTACATTTATCCTCATGATTATCCAAGGCATTTTGTTAAACAAAAGTATTTACCAAAACAGGTTAAACAATCATTTTTTGAACCTTGTGAAAATGATTCTAAAAAAATTAAAGAATATTATAACTTTGTTAAAAATGAATTTAATTCAAAATAACTATAAATAAAGGAGAAAAGATGAATATAGATTGAGAAACAATAAAATCTTTTGAAGAACTTAAACAAGCAAAAAGTAGAGTTTATTCAAAAGATGGCGAATTAGCACAACTACAACAACAAATAAGAACAGCTTCAAATGAAGAACGAAAAGAAATAGGCCAAAAAATTACAGATTTAAAGAGTTTTTATGAAGGCAAATTTAATGAAGTTACAACTAGATTAGAAAGAGAAAAAATAAATAAAATAATTAATGCTCAGTATATTGATGTGACGCAACCTATTAGTGATTTAGGTTCTTTACATCCAATTACGTTGATTGAAAATAGACTAAGGAATTGATTTAATCAAAATGGTTATTTTGAATCAAAAGCTGGAGAAATAGTAGATGATGAATATAACTTTGAAAGACTAAATATTCCAAAAGATCATCCTGCAAGAGCTATGCAAGATTCACTATATATTGATGGAATTAAAAGAATTTTATTAAGAACGCACAACACCGGGATAAGTGCACTTGAACTAGAAAAAAACAAAAATAAAACAATTAATAATTATGCTATTGGTAAGGTTTATAGAAATGATGAGGATGACGCAACTCATTCGCATCAATTTACCCAACTAGATTTTGTTAGCGTTAGCAAAGTTAGTTTTCCAAACTTAATTTGAACATTAAAGTCTCTTTTAAGTTATGTATTTGAAACTGATTTAGAAATCAGATTGCGTCCAAGTTATTTTCCATTCACAGAACCTAGTGTTGAAGTTGATATATGGTATAAAAATAGGTGAATTGAAGTTTTAGGTGCTGGAATGTTACATCCTAATGTTCTTAAGGCTGCGGGTTATGATACAAAAAAATTTAATGGATTTGCCGCTGGAGTTGGTATTGAACGTTTAGCAATGATTAAATATGGTATTAAAGATATTCGTGAATTTTATAAAAATGATATAAGAACTTTAAATCAATTTAATCATGAAAAATAGTTTTAAATGATTTCTTGACGAAGAGTCTCAAAAATACTATTTTAAAAAAATAGTTAATAAGCTTGATCAACTTGAACAGTCTGGTCAAACTATATATCCTAAGAAGAAAGATAGATTTAGAGCCTTAGATTTTTTTAAACCTAGTGAAACTAAATTAATAATTATTGGTCAAGATCCATATTTTTTAGAAAATCAAGCTGATGGCTTAGCGTTTAGCACGAGAGATTCCAAATGTCCAAGAAGTTTGCAAAATATAATAAAGGAAATTAAAAAAGATTATCCCGAAAGTGTTTTTGAAACTTATCAACTTGATTATTGGGCTAAGCAAGGGGTATTACTACTAAATGCTGTGTTAAGTGTTGAAGCTAATAAGGTTAACTCACATATTGATTTAGGCTGGAAAGAATTTATTTTTAACTTATTAGATTTTGTTCTAAAGCATAATTCGAAAGTAATTTTTGGTTTATGGGGTAATAATGCTAAAAAGTTATTTGAAGAATTTAAGACAAAATTCAATTATAAAAATATAACTTATTTATTAACTTCTCATCCTAGTCCCTTAAGTTATTCAAAAACCAATAGATCATTTAAAGACTCTATGTTCTTTAAAAAAATAAATGAAATGCTTGAATCTGAAATTGATTTTAGCATTAGAAAGGTGGAGTAATGATTATTTCATTAAAAGAATTAAATAAATTTATGTCCGATATTAAATTGGACGTAAATATTGAAAAAGTAATTAATAGTATTGGATACGAAGTTGAAAGTATAACTAAATTTTCCGATGTTGAAGGTGTAAAGATAGGTAAAGTTCTAGATGTTTCTAAAAATGAAAACTCAAAAAATTTATGAATCGTTAAACTTCAAACTAAAGATGGAGAAACTACAATACAAACAACAGCTACAAATGCAACTGTAGGTTGCTATACTGTGTTTTTCCCTGTGGGAGCAAAAAAAGGGGATATTGTTTTTGCTGCTAAAACAATGGCTGGAATTGAAAGCCGAGGAATGATGGCTGGATTTAATGAGTTGGGTTATGATGCTTCAAAATTACCTTTTAATCCTGACGATTTAATTATGACCAAGGAAAAAGGAATTAATTTAGAAACAGATCCGGTTAGTTATTTTGGCTTAGACGACTATATAATTGATGTAACTACACCCGCAAATAGAAGCGATATTAATTCATATTATGTTTTAGGTCAAGAAATAGCCGCATACTACGGAACTAAATTCCATTGAATTTCTGATAAGGAATTGAAGGTTGACTTTAAGTCGAAATTAAATGTTAATAGAGGTTTGGCCAAGGAACTATCTTTTATTGAAAGTAAAATAAATAAATCACATACACCATTACAAGATATTCTATTTTTAGCAAGACATGGTGTTGAAGCTAAAAATAATTATGTAATAGATTTAACTAATTTAAACTTAATTCTAACTGGTGCGCCAACTCACGCTTATGATCGTGATTTAATAGATAATGAAATAACATGTATTGACTATTCTGGTAATGTTACATTATTAGGAAATAAAGATGTTGAAGTTAAAAATGTACTGGCCATTAAAGATAATGAAAAAGTTATATCTCTAGGATGTGTAATGGGATGTGAGTCTAGCGCCGTTACACAGCAAAGTAGGAATATTGCATTTGAAATTGGAAATTTTGATTCAAAACTTGTACGTCATGGTGCTAAGGAAATTAAATTAGATAGTGCCAGTTCTATTCAAGGTGGCCGGGGCGTGAATCGGGAAACATTAATAATTGGAATGAAATATTTAGCTCATAGATTGAAAAAAGATAATAATTTAATTTCCAACTTTATTAATTTACCAAAAAGTAAAAAAGGTACTCCAGTAATTCAAAATCGTAAAAAATTAGCTCTTTATGCAAATTGTGATGTTAAAGACTTAAAAAAATTTAAAGATGTTGAACAAAAACTTGAAACAATAGGTTTTGGTATTCAAAAAAATAGAATAGTTGCACCTGCTTATAGAAGTGATATTTCAAATTTTGAAGACATAATCGAAGAGTACTTTAGATTTTATGGTTATGATAATTTCAAACCTATTGCCCCAAAATTAGATCCTTTCAAGGTTGGAAAATCTAATTTAAATAAAAACTCATTACAAGCAATGGGATACCAAGAAATTAGAACCTTTACTCTAACTGATAAAGAACAAGCCAAATTTAACCCCTTTGGATATGAAAAAACTATTGAATTGGAAACATTTGTTTCTAAGGAAAGAGAAGCTATCAGAAATTCTATAATACCTTCAATGTTAGAAGCCGCTGAATATAATCTAAAGAGAAGAATTGATGATATTAATTTCTTTGAAAATGGAATGATAAATAATAACGAATATGTCTATGGAATAGTGACAAACGAAAAATCTTTTAATGAATTAAAACGTGATGTATTTAATATCTTAAGAACAAAAAATATACAGTTTATGCCATTTTCTAATAATCAATTTATTCATCCTAATGTTAGTGCAAAGATAATGCTTAATAATGAGATGATTGGCTGAATAGGCAAGGTTCATCCAAACTTTAATAAAATTGATGTTTTTGTTGCTGAATTTAAGGATATACATTCAGATCAGATTAAAGAGTTTGAAGATTATGACCATAATCCTTTGAAAAGTATAGATTTAACATTTAATCTTCAACTTAATGAAAATATTGATAATACTATAACTAGAATTAAATCGGTTGCTAAAATATTTAAAATTAAACAAATAGATAAGTTTATAAAAGATAGTATAAAAGCTGTAACCTTACGTGTATTTTCAACTAATGAAGAAATAGATAAAATTAATAAGGAGTTCAATAAATAATGTATAAAAAAATTAATTTAGATGACAAAATAGTTGAAGAAGCTATCAATAATGAAGTTAAAAGACAAAATGAACACATTGAATTAATTGCTAGTGAGAATTATGTTAGTGAAGATGTTTTAAAAGCAACAGGTAGCGTTTTAACAAATAAATATGGTGAAGGATATCCAGGCAAAAGATATTATGGCGGTTGCGAAAATGTGGATGTAATTGAAAATTTAGCAATAGAAAGAGCTAAAAAATTATTTAATGTTAAATACGTCAATGTTCAACCTTATTCAGGAAGTGTTGCAAATGCCGCTGCGATAGCTGCTATTGCAAAACCCGGAGATAAAATTATGGGACTTAGCCTTTCATCAGGCGGTCATTTAAGTCATGGATATAAAATAAGTTTTTCAGGATTATTTTATGATGCTATAACTTATGAAGTTGATGAAAACGGGTTACTAGATTATGAACAAATAAAACAACAAGCTCTTAAAGAAAACCCTCAAGTTATTATTTGCGGCTATTCAGCGTATTCAAGAATTGTTGATTTTAAGAAATTTAGAGAAATTGCAGATGCTTGTGGTGCTAAACTAATGGCCGATATTGCTCATATCGCTGGATTAATAGTTGGAGGTGTTCATCCTTCTCCTGTTAACTACGCAGATGTTATTACGACTACAACTCATAAAACTTTAAGAGCAACACGCGGCGCTATGATAATGACTAATGATGAAGAAATAGCTAAAAAGGTTAATCGTTGAGTTTTTCCTGGATATCAAGGAGGACCATTATTTCATGCTATAGCAGGTAAAGCGGTTGCTTTTGGCGAAGCATTAAAACCTTCTTTTAAAACCTATGCTAAAAATATTGTAAACAACTCTAAAACTTTTGCTCAGGTATTTATTGACAACAATATTAAAGTTGTTTCTGGAGGTACAGATAATCATTTATTTACAATAAATGTTTATGATTCATTTAATATAACAGGCAAGGAAGCTGAAAATAAATTATCTGAAATTAATATAACAGCAAATAAAAATACAATACCTTTTGATACTCAAAGTCCAACAGTCGCTTCTGGTGTTAGATTAGGCACGGCCGCTATGACATCAAGAAATTTTACTAAGTGAGAAGAACTTGCTTTAATAATTATTGAATGTTTAAAAAATAATGGTGATCAAAAAGTTGTTAAAAAACTAAAAAATAAAGTTTTAAAACTTACAAAAGAATTCCCAATAATAATCAAATATTAGTAAGGTGGTTTTTATGAAAATGAGAGAAGTATTTATTAAAATTAAGGATGAATACCTTAATGCTAAAAAACAAAAATTTTCTAATAATAAATTAGCACAATTCATTAGAAGCATACCAGAAATGAAAAATGAATATAGTTTTGATTTCATTAGTAAAAAATATAAAGTTGATGCTTCTCCCGGCAAAGGAGGATGAGTAAGTAGTCCTTGAATAGGTATTTTAGATCCATCAGTTACAGAGGGCGCTCAACGAGGATACTATGTAGTTTATTTTTTCACAAAAGACATGAAATATTTATATTTATGTTTGATGCAAGGGTTTACTTATTTTAAGAAAAATTATAAAAATCATGAAGAAAGATGTTTAAAAGTATCTAAAAGATGAAGAACTTTATTAAGCTCTAGATCTATAAAAGATACATTTTTCGATTTGCCAAATAACGAAGATAATCTTGATAAAAAATATATATCTGCTTATATTTGTGGAAAAAAATATCTTACATCAGAGCTTCCTGATGAAGAAGTTTTAAAAAGTGATTTATCAGAAATGTTAGGTCTTTATGGTGAATTAATAGGTAAAATTGGTAATAGATCATGAGAATCTTTAACAAGAAACTTTGCGAGTGAAGAGGAAGATTTTGAAGAAGATGTAGTAGAGCTTGAAATCCGCTCGCAAAAAAGTATAAAGAGTGTAAATAACCTTAAAAGAGTTGTTGCAAAAACTAAAGAACAAAAACTTGATGAATATAAAAGAAAAATTGAGTTAGGCGAGCAAGGAGAAGAGTGATTAATTGAATATTTAAAAAGAGAAGGTGTATATACAGGTAGCGAATATAAAATCGAACATACATCTAAATATGAAGGGGACGGCACTGGATATGATATTAAAATCTTACATAAAGGAATTCCGTACAAGTATATTGAGGTTAAGACAACTAATGAGGATTTAAATACTCCTTTTTATATGAGTAAAAATGAAGTTGAATTTTCTAAAAATAATAGTGATAAATATTGTTTATATAGAATCTATAACTTTATTAATAACAATACTAATGACAAACCGAAAATCATATCAGGTAATGTTTTGCAAAAAGTTGAATACAAGATTCATGAAGATTATATGGTCACAAGAATTAAGTAGGTAATTGATATTTTTTAAATATATTTAAAACAATAAATTAATAATATACTTTACTAATATACCTTTTTATAATACCTTTTGTCATTTTCTAAACAAAGGTTTTTATATTTATCAGGCATCTTTCTACTCTTATTCTATCACAAAAAGAATAATGGATAGAAAATCGCAATTTTAAAATATTTAAACTTTTTAATAGATTATTAAGGCTATTAATTTATTAGCGATTTTCTCTAAGAATATTCTATAAATCTTTAACTTATTAAATAAAAAGAAGTAAAAAACCTCCTTATAAAGGTGGACAATAAAAATTAACATTTCAAAGTGTTAATTTTTTTGTACACAACCACTAGTTATAAGAGGTACCCCATTAAAAAAATTAAAAACAGAAACTGAAAGGATTACTGAATATGTCGAGA